>RGUK01000058.1 GCA_010027825.1 bacterium | reverse complement strand
TACTGTCCTTAAGATTTTCTTCTGCCCTATCAAGAGCGTATAAAACTTTTACTAAGTCTTGTGCGCTATAGCGCTTATCGCCTTGAGTTACTAACCGCTCATACGTTTGAGGACCGACAATAAGATACATACGAAGGTCTGCAACCTTCTTCTTAAGCTTTTCAACAAACGGAGTAGTGCGAACTTCAATCAAGTTTTCAAGGTTAGTGCGTTGGCTAAGAAGCTGCATGTACTTTTTAGAATACTTTTTATTAGCTGCTTCAAGCTTTTGCAGTTCGGCATTAACATTTTCAAGCTGGGCTTTTAATCTTCCTGCTTCTTCCTTGTCTGCAATAGTAGCTTTTGCCCCGCGTTGTTTAGATACTTGCTCAACAATATTTTCAAGAGACTCAAGGGTTTCTTCAAGATTTTTAGTATCAAGCAGTTGTTCAAACGCTTTTTGTTCGGCGGATACAGGTTGTGCTTTGTTAATTACTTCTGTGACGCGGCGAAGCAAAGGGGTTTCCTTAGTGGCAATTTGAACGCTAAGGTCTGCTATTTCAGAATCAAGTTTGTTGTATTCCTTGGAATTTTCCTTGCCTGCATCTTTAAGTGCTTTACGTTCACGGCTAAGTTCATCACGCTTCTGACGTAACAGCTTTGTCTCTTCAGTAGAAACGGTATACATCTGTCCGGTCTTGCCATACACCACTTCAGAAGTAACACGAACACCTTGACGCCCAACCGATTCAAGGCGAGCTTGCTCTGCAAGTCGGTCTGCTTTAGTTTGGGTTTCAGCTAAGAAACGTTCAGCACCTGCAAGGGCGGCATCAGCAGCGCGTTTGTTGGCGAGTTCTGTTCTTTCGGCGGCTAGCTGTTGGCTAGCATTAACAGATTTTTTCTTTCTAATCTTTAAAACTAACGCACGAATAGCGCCTTTGATTTCAGTTTTCTTAGCAAGCAACTCGCGGGATTGTTCTGCTGCCGCAGCTTTAGCTTCTGGAGACTTACCCGTACCACCTACTTCACGCTGTGCTGCCGCACGGTACATGCTAGCCAGCTTTCTAGCTTGTTGAATAATGCTTTCATATGTATCAATTGCTTCGCTGTAGATTTGTTCAAGCTGCGACTCAAATTCAAGGGGCCAATGTTGCGGAATAATTTCTTTACCGCGAGGCGCTGTTTTGCCACCAGCGGGTCGTTGCTCTTGGCCTTTGCGTTTTTCTGCGTTAGCGATTGCCCTGTCGATAGACAAGACTTGGGCGGACCCTTCCTTAGCACCGCTAGCTAGCAGGACTTCACGTTCTTTCTTAAGGTCCAGAATGTTCTGGTCACTTTGTTCTGCGCCGGGCTTGACGTTAGTTTTAGTTGGTTCAACGTAGTTATTAACTTTGTCGGTAGCGACTCTAAGCGCAGTTTTAGCCTTTTTAAGAGCAGACGAAACAGTCCGTACTTTGTTTGAACGGGTACTATCATTGGTACTAAGAAGTTCTTCTAGTTTTTTTGATAGCTTCTCAATTTTCTCATTAAGCTTTACTATAGATTTCTTAGCTTTTTCTCTGTCTGCGCGTACTTTTTCAAGGCTAACTTTAAGGGCAGCTACTTTCTTTTCAAACCCATCTTTGTTGTTAGTTATTTCCCTTTCAGCCACCTTAGCTTGCGCAAGCAATTCAACTACTGCCTGCTTTTCTTTGGGTGCAAGCCCTTCAAGTTCTTTCTCAATGTCGGCAACTTCTTGCTGAAGCGCTTTGAGTTTGGCTTCCGGGGTCTTAGCTTCTTTCTCTGCTGCCTTGCGTTGTTCAGACTCAGACAGTGCGCGAAGCCTTGCGGGGGTAGTACGTTCAGTTGCAGGCGCCCCAAACAAATCAGCTTGCTTGCCTTCTTGGGTAACTTGTTGGATGTTTTTAAGTTCATCTTCAATCTGTGCAGCAACCGTAGCGCCGCCCTTACGCGCAATAGCCTCGTCGGCCAAGTCCATCAATTCATTAGTGGCGGTGCCGTTCTCGGCAGCAGTTTGAACTTTATCAAGAGCATTGAGGGTGGCGGTATCAAACTCCCCGCCACGAAGTTTCAGCAGGTCGTTAATCTTGTTGGCGGTGAACTCACGCCGACGAAGCAGCTGCCCAGAAATTGAAGGTTTAGCGCCGAGAACAGTCTCAGATTTTTTCTTTTCAAGTTCAGCAATCTCACGCTCAAGTCGTGCAATTTCAGTGGGCTTGTTGAATATCGTGGTAGGGGCACCATACAGCCCCAAGCCGGGACCTGCGGTTGTTTGCGATTTAACGAACTCAAGTTCTCGACGCTTAGCGTAAATCTCCATATCAATGTCACCGGCTTCTCGTACAGGACGAGTGCGGTCTGGAGTGGCTTCGCCTTTGAGTCGTGCTTCTTTTGCAGCCAGTCCTTCTTCTGTTGGCGCAGTAAGTTTGAGAGGGCCTTCAACTGCGGTTAGCTGCCCACGGTCAGCCACTACACCACGGATATTCTTTTCAACAGACCGCATCAACCCTTCATTGAGAGTCTCAGCCCGTTGCTGGAATGTGCGGTTGAACTCAGCTACTACCTTACGGCGTACTTCAGGAGAAAGTTTTTGGTCTCGCTGCGCATCAAGTTCTTCAAGCCGTTTATTAAACTGGCGGATGTACTGCATGACGGTGTCATCTAAACCGTAAAGTTTCTGCAGTCTATCTAGTGCGGCATCGTCGTACGTAAAGCGGCGTTCTTCAGCAGTGCGAGTATCCTCGCTCATTTCTTCTTCGCCACGCTTGAAGGCTTCTTTCTGGTAGACCCGAGTAGTGGGCGCAGAGGTGCGCGTTACCAGTTCATCAAGCAGTGCTTTGGTTTGGGTTGCCAGCTTAAGCGCCGTATCTTCATCAAGACCAGACCGCCCAAGGGCGGCACGTTCAGCGGCAGCACGGTACAGAACAGCGTTAATGTATCGCTTCTTTGTTTCTTCAATGTCAGCTTCAAGGTTCTTGCGAACATCCTGCATGCTGATTAGTTCGCGGCCACGGATACCACCTTCACCACCGATAAAGTCACGATTGCGCAACTGTTGCGCAAGGTTCATTAGGTCAAAGTAGCTAGTGTTTTGTTCGTCTTGAAATTCGTTAATGACGTGGCCTATGGGTCTGCCACGTTGGATGTCATCAGAGATTTTAATTGTGCTTACCGGACCCGTAGGCTGAATGGCGTTACCAATCTCATCAAAGATGTCATCAACAAAACTATTCTTACGGGCAGTTTCAGTTGCGTCTTCGTAGTCTTCTTGCGAACGAGCCAGTCGTTCTTCAGGGGTAAGCGCTGCTTCTTTAAGGGCTTCAACCTTGGCGTTGTACTTGTCAAGCTGGGCCTGATATTTCTTAATGGCGTTAGCGCGTACGGTTTCCGAACGCTTCGTGGCTTCTGCAATAGCCTTATCACGCGGCATGCCCTTAGCCAGATACTCCTTGAACTTCTGTTCAAAGACAGCTTCAACTTCAGACACATCAAGGTTAGGACGTTCAGGAAGTTCAAGCGGCGGACGCTGTTTCGTAGCGGCGGCTTGTTGTGCAAGCAGTTCTTCCCGGTCTTTGAGTTCTTGTTCAGATGCAAGCTTAGCGTCAATCTCGGCGCGTTCTTTCTCAGCCGCCTGCTTCTCCATACCCATCTCAAACGAGAAAGCTTTCAATCTTTCTTGGGCTTCAGCAAGTTGAGGCGCAAGCTTACGAATCTTTTCTACGTCACCAGACTCGCCCGCCTTTTGAAGTTGCGCTTGCAACTTCTTGATTTGTTGTTCAACATCAGCCCTGTCGAACTTAGTCTTAAACTCTACCCCCGACTCTTTAGCCTGCGCTTGCAGCGCGGCCAGTGCTTCTTCTTGCTGCTTCAGGGAGGCGTCGAGTTCAGATACCTTAGCCAAGTCACCATTAGCGGCGGCTTCAGCAATCTGTTCGTGTAGTTCTTGTACCTTCTGGCGGGCGCTTTCATAGTCGCGCTGTAACTTAACCGGGCCTTCAGCCTGACCTGCACCTGCGCCGTAGCCTGCACCCAAAGCTTCAAGTTGTTTACGCTGCGCAAGCAACGCATCCTGTTCTGCCTTTTGCTTGGCGGCTTCTTCTTGTTGCTTAGCTGCGATACCTTCTTGAGCCGCAGCTTTCTCACTGAATCTACCAGCAGCACCCAGCGGGGCAAGCAAGCCTACGGAGTAGGCGGTATCAACGTATTCTTTCTGAGCATCCTCATCAAACAGGTCTTTGCCAGCCTGCCAACGCTCAAGCATTTGCTGCGTAATTTCACCGGGGATTTCAGCCAGTGCGCCATGCAGGGTACCGGTAGCCAGTGTGCGTTTGATACTTTCGCCAGCCAGTTTATTGGCTTTCTTAGCTTCGGCGGCTAGGGTTTTTTCTGAGGCGTTGGTAAGGTCTCGGCCAAGTACTTTACCAATCAGCTCCTTACCAAACACAAGGCGTTGAACGCCAACATCAATAGCGGCTTGGGGCACAGCAGCGAGTGCTGCTCTACCAGTTTCAATACCTTGGATGGGTTGTCCTGCTTGCTGCTTCTCAGCAGCTTGGCGTTCAATATTAGAACCAAAGGCAGACAGGGCGGCAGGGGCAAACGCCCCCAACGTACCCCCAATAAGAGTACCAACACCGGGGGCAACAACAGAACCAGCCATAGCCCCAAGGCGAGCGCCCGCAGCCATCTCACCGATGTACGGTACTTGTTCTGCGATTGCACCGGGGATTTGGGACAGAGCTTCTTTGGCCCCACCGAATAAACCCTGCGCTTCGTACGCTTTCTTTACTGCTTCTAAGCTAGTGGCGGGCTTTTCGGTAATACCTTCGGCTCGTTGCAAGCCAAGGGCTGCTTCTTTATCTGCGTCAATAAGCGCACCGAGGCCGGTGGCTTGGGTAGACAGCCCTCTCTTGAGGGCGCCTTTGAATGCTTCACCAACACCTGCGGTTTCGGTAGCTGCTTTTTGTGCAGCTAACTTAGCTTGTACCGCTTGAACAACCTGCTCTTTGGATGCACCGGGAGGGCCTTCAATTTCATAGACCTTACCACCCGGACCCGTAATTTCATAAAGAGGCATAGCTGTCCCTATTAATAATTAGCGGGTTTATGGTTGCTTAAGTTTGGGGTCGCCCCATTGAGACGTATCCACAGACGGAATCCCACTACTCCCCGCTCCAAGCAGTTGGGTTATTTTTTCATCATTATACCCAGCTTCTTTCAATGCTTGGCGTTTTAATTGAGTGAGCGTTGCTAGCGCGGCGGACTGGTCAATCATAAGTTTGGGGTTTTTGCTGGCGAGTTCTTTAAATTGCGCCAAAGCATTGTCCATTGCCGTGTCGTAGCCTTGACGTTCTTTACCCGGAGCAAGCATACGGTACTTCTCAACCTCTGCCGCAGACTGCATAGCAGTACGACGTTCAGCAGAAACAATACCAGCCTTAGCCAATTCGGTATCTAGCGTAGCCTTAAGCCCTGACACATTAGCGTCGAACTGTTTCCAAGTATTTTGGAAACGGGAGTTTGCAATATCCCTAAGCCCTGCTTTATCCGCAACGTCGGCGGCATTAGCCATAGCATCTGTCTGGTCTCGACGGGCCATTAATGTAGTAACACCTTCACGAAATTCTTTTCGTGCTCTATCGTGCTGACCCATCTTATCAAGTTCACGTGCTTCATCAATCTTGTCCCGCGCCGCAACAATCTCTCTGTTAGCCTGCCGAAAATCTCTGTTAGCGTCTTTAAAGGTTTGGAACGCTCCGGACATATCAATTTTGTTTAACGGTCTAGCAATCAACTCCTGCGCCATTTGCATCAAACCAATACCTGCGGTCTGCCCCTTCTCTTCCTTAGCGGCTTTTTCCATTTCACCGGCACGTTCTTCACGGCGCTTAAATAGCCCTTCTAAACCAGCAGAGCGTTCGGCTTCCTGTTGTTTGGCTGCTTCAAGACTTTGCGGGTACTGGGCTTGTAAATCGTAATCGCCTTGCAAACGCTGTGCTCGAATCTGGTCTGCGGTAATAGGCCGCAGACTCTCCATACCTTCCCAACTAGCGTTCTGATAAAAGTCTTCGGGCTTAATGTTTCCCGCACTTTTATATGCGCTTTGTACTGCTTGTGCTGCTCTATCAACAGCCGGAAAAGAAGTCTGCGGTTTGTATTGTGTTAACCCATCGCTGGGAGTTTGTTGTGCTTTGTCTGTGGGGGAAGTGCCGGAAATAGCCGCGTTAGCAACGTTAGATGAAGTTTGGCTAAGGGGAGATTGGAACGGAATAGGTGTATTTATATCAACTGTTCTTTCCACATTATATTTGTCGAACCTATTTTTAGCTTGAGAGTATTTGTTTTCAAGGTCAGCAATTTGTGTATCAATATCTGCAATCTGTTTCTTAACACTTAAAAACCCGCCGGGAGTTTGAGCGGGGACAGGGCCAAGAGAAGAAGCCAAAGCATTACGGCGTTGTTTCAACGCAACCAACTGTGAAGTTAATCCTTGAACAGAACTATCAACATAACTACCAACCGTACCATCAAAGTGCGGCACTTCACCGCCCCCATCAAAAGCCACAATTCCGCCTGCTGCCATAGCTTTGGAGTCCATCAAACCGCCAGTAGCTGCGGCGGCTATACCTGTCAGCGGTGTGTGCTGTTCGGTTTCTTCTAATACTTGGTCACGCACAGTGGGTTTCTTCGGTTGCTGTGCTGCCTGCTGTGCTTCAGCAGCTTTCATCATTGGCGCTTTAACTTGCAGAGCCGCTTGAATAACTGCGGCGGGAATACCCGAACGCTCCCGACCCTCAAGAACGTTGCGTAGCTTGTCAACGGGCATCAACAGCGCTTGATGAAAAAACTGTTCGTATCCAATACTCATACTAGCCCCTTAGCTAAATGCCTTGTATGCGCCAAGTGCGCCGAGTCCATACCCAAGAAGCTGCTGTCCCATACTTGGCGCCTGTTGATACGTTGCTGTAGAAACCTAATTGTTCCAGCGGGTAATCACGCTGGCGCAGGAAGTCTTGGTACGCCATATCAAGTTTTTGTTGCTCAAGGGCTTGCGGTTGCGCCGCCACTTGTTGTTGCGCTTGAAGTCGCTGAAGGTCTGCTTGTTGTTCTTGAGTACCAAGTTGCCCAAGAAGTTGTGAGGCAGTACCCGCTTGTTGCAGACCCTGCATACCAAGCGAACCTAATCCTTGTTGATACCGCTGTGCAGCATCAAAGGCCGACTGATACCCACGACCAAGAATATCTCCAACCATTTGATTGGCATTGCGCTCACGTTCAGCGGCCATAAGGGCTTGACGGCTACCACCAAAAGAACCACCCCTCATGCTCTGCAGGGCATCGTTACGCTTGGCGTAGTCTGCTTGGAGGTTGGCTTCACGAATCTGCGGGTTCAACGCGCCTTGAATGTAGGGCGACATGTAGTCGGCGGTGTTACCAAATGCAGCATTCAACCCACGTTGAGCGGCACCCAACCCCAGCATTCCAGTAGCACCGGCACCTGCAGTAGCGGCACCGAACTGCCCCGGAGTTTGTAATCCTAGTGTTTCAGATTGAAGCGCTTCTTGGGCGGGAGTAAAGCCAGCAATACGGTCCCCGCCGTACGTTTGATACGGACGATAAGATTCAGCTTCGGTTCGTTGGAGAAGATTTTCAAAATATGGCCGCGCATACTCAGGCAGATTAGTCTGCGTTACGGTTTGACTTGTTGGTTGCGACGGTGCCTTACTTCCCTTACCCATTTTCTGCTCCTTAAACTACCC
>RGUK01000569.1 GCA_010027825.1 bacterium | reverse complement strand
GCATTTGGATTTTGAGATAAATAATACCAATTAATTTTATCTTTATTTGCCTTTAAAATCTCAATTGCATTTGGATTTTGAGTTAAAGACAACCAATTTATTTTATCAGGATTAGCCTTTAAAAGTTCAATGGCATTCGGATTTTGAGATAAAGATGACCAAACAATTTTATCAAAATTAGCCTTTAAAAGTTCAATAGCATTTGGATTTTGAGATAAAAATGACCAATCTATTTTATCAGGATTTGCCTTTAAAAGTTCAATGGCATTCGGATTTTTAGATAAATAATACCAATCAATTTTATCAGGATTAGCCTTTAAAAGTTCAATAGCATTTGGATTTGATGATAATAAATCCCAATCTATTTTATCAGGATTAGCCTTTAAAAGTTCAATCGCATTTTCATTTTCAGATAAAAACGACCACCAATAAAATTTATCGCAATTTATCCAATCTAAAAGCTTCATTGATATCATCTTTTTATTTTGATAATAATATAAAAACAAAAATAAAGAAACTTATCAATTTTTATTCTTTTTTGTTTTATTATTTTCTTTTTAATAATAACAATAATTAATCATCTAAATAAATATTATAAATCTCTTCTTCCCCATATTCAGAAATTAATCTAAATATTCTTTTTGGATGAAGTGCATTTGCAATTACTTCTTCATTTAAATCTGCTTTTGTCTTCTTCATTGCTTCATAATCATAAGTAAAGATAGAAGGATTTAACATTAACATTTCCCAATCTATTTTATCTTGATTAGCTTTAAGAATTTCAATTGCATTTGGATTGGATGATAATAGCGTCCAATCTATTTTATCTAAATTTTTATTTATAAGTTCAATCGCATCTGGATTTTGAGATAAATAATACCAATTAATTTTATCAGGATTTTCTTTTAAAAATTCAATAGCATTTGGATTTTGAGATAAATATGACCAATTAATTTTATCAGGATTATTTTTAAGAATTTCAATCGCATTTGGATTTAATGATAATAATTCCCAATCTATTTTACCAGGATTATTTTTAAGAATTTCAATTGCATTTGGATTTTTAGATAACCAATACCAACTGATTTTATCAAAATTTGCATTTAAAAGTTCAATTGCATTCGAATTTTTACATAGAGATCTCCAATAGATTTTATCAATATTTGCCTTTAAAAGTTCAATGGCATTTGGATTTTCTGATAAAAAATTCCATTTAATTTTATTAGGATTAGCTTTTAAAAGTTCAATTGCATTCGGATTTAATGATAATAAATCCCAATCTATTTTATCAGGATTAGCCTTTAAAAGTTCAATGGCATTTTTATTATGTGAAAGAGAACTCCAATTTATTTTAGTTTGATTTGTTTTAAGAAATGATACAGCATTTTTATTTTCAGACAAAAATGACCACCAACGAATTTTATTATAATCAATCCAATCTAAAAGCTTCATTGATATCATCTTTGATAATAATAAAAACAAAAATAAAGAACTAATCAATTTTTATTCTTTTTTGTTTTATTATTTT
>RGUK01000568.1 GCA_010027825.1 bacterium | reverse complement strand
TGCGCCTAGGTATAAAAACCAAACCACCACCGGGGCCAGCAACAGCCGCGACAAGGTCAACCCATTGGAGGGCGTTAGCCAGGTCTTGTCGGCGAAAATATGCCGCCAGATAATATGTTGTGACTTCATCGACCAGCAAATTCCTTTGTGGATCGTCCATGGTTCGATCTGTCGTCAAACTCGGGATCACCAGGCACGTCTCCACATAAATTAACATAATTTGGTGAAAGGATAGCGCAAGTTGCTCTTTTTTCAAAGGCCAGTATGCTTTCCCCTTACAGGATGGAGAAAACTATGACTAACGAACTCATTTTTCTGGGCCACAGCGCTCTAGTGGCCAGCATCACCCTCGGGCTGCTCGTCCTAGGCAGAGAAGGGCTCACCGCAGGCGTATGCCTCTTCAGCGTGCTTTCTAACCTTTTTGTTACCAAGCAAATTACCCTGTTTGGGCTGCACACCATCAGCACCGACGTTTTTACCATTGGAGCCGTGTTCGGGCTCAACCTGCTGCAGGAACATTTTGGCATTGCCAGCGTTAAGCGCGCCATCACCTGCAACTTTGCCCTGCTCATCGCCTACCTTGCGCTGTGCCAAGTCCATTTGGCCTACGCCCCGAATATGTTTGACACTATGCAAGCTGCTAGCCAAGCTCTGCTGACCCCAATGCTGCGCATCATTGTTGCTTCCGTAGCGTCATATCTACTGTCCCAACTTTTTGACATGCACCTCTACCGCTTGCTCAAACAGTACTTTGCCGGCCGGCACGTAGTCCTGCGCAACATTCTCTCACTCAGCTGCTCTCAGTTGGTTGACACGGCATTTTTTAGTTTTGCCGCCTTGTACGGCACCGTCCACAGCGTTGGGCATGTCATCATCGTTAGCTATGCCGTTAAAATGTTGGTAGTGGTGGGCATCAGCCCATTCATTGGTTTATCCAAAAAATTACTGCGATACATCCCTCATGCTTAACACGCCATTCCGCTTTGAGTTACTACATACCTCAACCAAATCACGCGCACGCGTTGGGCGCATCCATACGCCTCACGGCGTCATCGACACGCCTGGCTTTGTTGCGGTTGGAACCAACGGTACCATCAAAGGATTAGACAACCCTACGGTACAAGAGCTTGGGGTGCAGCTCATGTTCTGCAACACCTACCACCTCATGCTTCAGCCAGGCAGCAAAGTCATTCAAGCCGCAGGCGGCATTCACCAGTTTATCAAGCGCTCTGCCCCCATCATCACCGATTCGGGCGGGTTTCAGGTGTTTAGTTTGATGTACGGTGGTGTGCACCAAGAATTAAAGAGCCAAGGGCTTAAACAAATATCCAACAGTGTTCTTAAAATCAGCGAAGAGGGCGTCCTCTTCCGCTCCTACCGCGATGGCTCACCGGTGTTGTTAACGCCAGAAACATCCATTCAAGCACAAAAAGATATAGGGGCTGACATCATTGTTAGTTTCGATGAGCTACCGCCCTACCACATGGATCCGAAAAAGCTCCGCCGCAGCCTTGACCGCACTCACCGGT
>RGUK01000567.1 GCA_010027825.1 bacterium | reverse complement strand
ACACCAGCTTTCATAAATGGATTAGGATGATGATTTAATGAAGTCGTCAACCGATACAAACCTAATCAAACTCATCAAACGCTGGCTAACATCGCCAAACATGCCCTTTCGCGTGGATGGGTGGGCGCTATCAATAGACCGTAAGTATGCATTAAAACAAGCTAAGAAGTTTTTTAAGCTAGATAAGCAGCAATACGTTATTAGAGCAGTTGAAAACGGCAAGTTACTTTCTCCTAGACTGGCAAAAGGTGTAAGCGTTGACCTATACAATGAGATAGGGTGGCTTGCTGCTAAGGGGGTTGTAGAGCTTGTTGCCGTTTATAAAAACGAAGCTAAAAAGACAATTTGGTTTGGTGGTGATTTAGTAGATGAATTGCCTAAAGGAATTAAACTCTATTCTTCCAAGAAAAAGCAACATGAGTCCTAAAATACGTTTTTCTGTGCATTTTCACCAGCGTCTTCTGCAAAGGAGGGGAATAACATTAACTAAAGAAGAACTTACAGAAATAGCCAAAGGTATAAACCGAGAGATGGTTAGGTGGCCTGAGCGTGAAACTGAGATGTTTCATGTGAAACTTAATCACCGCAACGAGAGTTTTCAAATTGTCTATAAACCCAAAGACAATTCGGTAATTACCGCTATAATTAAATCTAGACTTGGTAAGCATAAATATAAGAAGTATAAGAGGGGAGAGTTAAAGTGTTAGATAAAATATCAAAAATAAACCAACAGGTTAATCGCTCAATAAAATATAAATATGGCCTTAATGGCTGGCAGCTTGACTATCTGCCAGATGGTGGGGAGGGGGACTGTGATACATACGCTTACACCAAGTACAGGATGTTGAAGGATAGTGGAATTTCTGACAACGATATGCGTTTTTTGGCTGTAAAAACCAAGTTTAGAGAAGACCACCTTGTCTTGAGAGTTAAGTTTGGAGATAAAAATTATTATTTAGATAATGAAACTGACGTTCTTTGGGATACACCGCCCGGTACACCATCAGGTGATGGCTGGATACCCCACGTGATAGAAAACGTAATTAAGAAAAAATATGTCAAATGACTTTCAGCCTGCGCCCATACCAAGAAAAAATAATTGCAGATACGCGAGGAGCCTTTGCTGATGGCAATAAGTCCGTCCTTTTGGTGATGCCTACAGGAGCTGGTAAAACAGCAACCTGCGCTTGGATGATAAAGTCCGCCCTAAGTAAAGGTTTACCGACTTGGTTCCTATGCCACCGTAAAGAGCTTGTCGGGCAGGCATCAAAAACATTTGATAGGTTTGGAATACCCTATGGTATTATTGCCTCTGGAAGCCAACCTACCCCTTACAAGCCCGTTCAGGTGTGCAGTATCCAAACGCTCGTAAACAGGGTTGATAGGCTTAAGAAGCCGGGACTGGTTGTCTACGACGAGGCTCACCACATGGCTTCGGCAAGCTGGTCTAAGGTTAAGGACATGCTTCCTGACTCCTTTCACCTTGGTCTTACTGCAACTCCAGAAAGGCTGGATGGGAAGGGCCTTGCT
>RGUK01000566.1 GCA_010027825.1 bacterium | reverse complement strand
CTAGTTACTACTGTTCCTGCTTGGCGGTCTGACATGAGTTTCCTCAAGAATTAACCCGATGAACCCATCGGTAGGTTTACTAATTGTAATTACATATTTTGTTGTGTAAAGGGGTTTGCACCATGCTCAATATCTTGTGCCGCAAATTGAGCGTAATACTGTTGCTCACGATTCCGTCTATCTATTTCCGCAATCAGTTTGTCGGTGTTCAAGTTGTGAATTAACAGTTCCACGATTGCGTCTATCTCGGTCTTGTTTTGGCTGGTAATGGATCGGGTGTTCTGATCGTTTACTTTTACCTCGGCCATGGTCTCGGTATTGTGAGCCCTGGCAGTAACTTCCATGAGTTTGCGCCTTGTAGCTCCCTCTTCCTTAATCTGAGCGATCTGACCGCGATTGCGTATCTCCATTTGGAGAGCTTCAATCTGTTGTGCCATGGCATCCATGTTTTGCTTGGCTTGCATGATCTGCATCTGGACTTGCGGGGGGAGATCGGTTTTTTCATCAATCTGTGCCATTGGGTTTGCTGCCGCTAGTCTATCCGCAATAACATCTGCGCCTGGGAAGTCCATATTCCTAAACACCAGATCGCCCGCGATTTGGAAGAGTTGCTCGTTATTCGCAAGGAGCGGCATCATGGCATTTACCGCTTCGAGTCTCTTGGATTGATATCCAGGGCCTGTATCCATAACCACATCGTATTCACCGACAGTCACATCGTTCAGAATCTTCTCCACACCTAATTCATCTACTTTTCGCTCGTTCAGGGTGACCATTTCTGGCTGACCATCCGCGCCGATAATCCGCAGGACTCTTTCGCGGTCGTAAATCTTCGGAATCAGGTCAAGAATGATCTTTCCGGTGTGACGGATAGAGCGGGTCAGGTTGTCAAAATAGTGGAAGTTGGACAGATCAATCTGTTGTTGCTGACCCATGAGGGCTTTGCCAGAGATATTTCCTTGCGGGAGTTGGTTGGGGTCAACAATGCCAACAACCGCTTGGAGGTCTTTGTTGATGCTCTCCGCAGCGGTCATAATTCCGACAGGAGGGGGTTCAGGCTGGAGTCTGGTAGGAGGGGGCGCGGGTTGTCCCTCAATGTCTTTCTGCTTGTATCTTAGGACGGCCGCAGACTTGATGTTAGCCTGCGCCCATTCGTTCTCGTGTCCCTCGTCCTGACCTTCTGCGATGAGCCACTTAGCCTTGGGAGCCAGAGCGACAGATTCAGTCATGCTGGTCTGCCAATAGTTATACATTCTCTGAGCGTCCTTGGCCATCCGCACAAGACCATATTTTTTGCGCTTGCCCTCGAGAACCAAGACTTGTCCGTAGACGGGGACAACGGGGATGAATTTTCCCGCCCAGGTGCTTTCCTCTAGCACTTCCATCCCTGTGAGCTTGCACCACCGCACAACCTTCTTATAACTTGGCCTGCGGTCTAGGATGGTGATGTTTGATAGCGCAAGTGTTTCGGGGGAAGGCAGATCGTCCTCAAACGCGCTTGTGCCGTCTGAGAGCATAACGAGGGTCTTGG
>RGUK01000565.1 GCA_010027825.1 bacterium | reverse complement strand
CCCCCATCTCCTTGGCCGCCGCCGTCTGCGTCCACACCCCGTTCAACGCGTCAGAGTTGATCGCAAACATCAGCGCATACACCCGCAGCCGCACGTTTCCAGGCTTCACCAGCATCGGCAGCACCCGGGACAGCGTCTCCACCGTTAGCTGCCTGGCCTGATCCGCCGTGGTGATCGTCAGCCATTTTTGAAAGCCGGGCAGGCCACCACTGCTGTACGATTCCGTTGCTTCCCTATAAAGGGCCTCGACGGGGTTGTCGCATAGGCTGGCCAAATCGGGGGTATGGCTCGCCTCCGGCCTGTCGGCCGCATCGCAATGATAACCTGCGTAGGTCACTACGCGTCCCAGCTTTTTAGGACCGGCCACGCCAGCGCCAACAGCCCAAGGGCCGCGGCCGGTATCGCCAGTCGCACGAGCAGTTCTAGTTCAGTCATGGTTTTCCTCCTGCCCATCCACATCAGATAATCCTGCCGCTAAACGTATTTTTTTGACGTTGCTTTTCTGGTGTTCAGCAAAAAACATCCATCCAACATTTCCGCCTTTAAGCTGTTTAACTTCTTCATTTAATGCAGCCCAGCGCAACGCGTTTAATGTCCACGACATGTAGGTAAACAAACTCTTGGATCCACCTGCACTGCCTTTATTGTTTAACAAAATATTTCTAAGCAATAAGACTGGGCTGTTTTTTTGTAAGTTTACTCCAGTAATAAACGGCTCAACAAATCGTTCATGAAGCTCTGGAAAGGACTTGGTTGCTATGGCAAAACAGCCAATTAGCTGACCTGTTAATATTCTGTTGCTTTTGCTCCCTGAGGCCAGCTGCTTGATGCTTGGGTATATTTTAAGAATTTCAAGAGCTATTGGAGTTGTGTTTTTATGAAGACCCGTAGCCCAGTGCAAAATAGTTCTTGCAGCAGAAGCAACACGGTTACCATTTTCTATTCCATGTCTTAAAGTTAGCTGTTCACCTGTCTGTCGCTTATAGCCCACATCAATAGTATCAATGGCAAATAGCCTGACCCCGTTGATCATTTCGGCAGCAATGCCTCTTGTAACAAGCATCACAAGAGTTACGCCGCTTAGGATAATCGCCTGTAGTCTGTGCTGGCCATCAATTAGGCGGCCATGCTCGTCAAACGCAATGCCTTGATGATTTGTAAACCAGTGGCCAGCCGTCATTTCACGCGCAAACGCTTGCGCCCTTGAAGCAACAAGCTTCCTCTGATGTGCCGGATCTACCTTTTGCAGGTACTCCTGTGCCAGCTTGGGGGTTATTTTTTCTAATGTTGTTTTCATTTGTTGTTCTCCTTTTGATTTTTCCTCTCCTTTAGGAGATCCGCCAGGACCTCCTGAAGCCTTGCTTTGTCCTCCTCAAGTTTTTCAACACGGAACTCAAGTCCGCGAATCCTTATGTCACGCGCAGCATTTCCAAACGCTTCCTGAACCCCGGCGCTCCAGCTGGCGTGCCCCATCACGCCCTCCTGCTCCAAATCCCTGACGTCAGTTGGTTCAATCGTTGTTTTATTCATGCCATTACCAC
>RGUK01000564.1 GCA_010027825.1 bacterium | reverse complement strand
GCGTCCCTGTGATCCCCAATGTGCCAAATGCCCATGCCCCGGGGCAAAGCGATAGGCTGTGCCGGTAGTGTGATTTTAGCACGACCACGGCTATCTTTTACCGCGCTGTCCGTCCTTTTTACATCGGTCAAAAGTTCCTCGTAGTTGCCGGCGACCAACTTGTCAATAGATGGCCCGATCGTGGGGCGGAGCAGTTCGTCAATTACGTTTATGGCAAGCACCGGGTAATACTTAAAACGGATAGTCGTATCGGTCACTATCAAGTCCCGCATCCCTGCCCATGCAAAGATATTGGGCGTTGTAGGTTCAAGGCCGGAGAACTCTATGTACGAGTTTTCATCCCCTGCCCGCATAAAGATATCCAGCATTTCCCCTGTTTTGTCCCGGGGAAGGCCAAAGCCGGATAGGTATATTTCAAAGTAGATGTTGTAATCCGTAATAGACATAGCGACCAACGGCACACCGGGCGCTGCCCAGTTTTCGCCGTCCACGGTTTGCCATGGATCGTCGTTTTCGGTTGCCCAGCCCAAGTATTTGGGGCCGAAGGGGCCGAACATAAACGTGGAGCTTACAAATGCCATAGCCCCGGTCTCGCTTTCCACGTTTACAAGGTACGTTGCAAGGCCGGCATTTGGCACAAAGCGCTCAGACTGCGGCAAATTCACATTGAACTGCTCCAGCTTGATAGCGGCGTTCACGGCCTTGATAATCAGGTCGTAGATTTCGCGCTCGTCAAGGTCTGTATCCTGTGTTGGGCGCGAGCCTTTATAGCGCAGTAGGATTTGTTCGGCTAACTTCTTTAGGGTCATTGGTTCGCTTTTTGGTAGTTATCGCCGCCTATCCTGTCCTCCTGCATGTTTTCTCCCAGTATTGCTATTGCCCGCTCTATGAGCCTGTCAACCGCTGTGTCGTTCCATTCCATTTGTACAGACTTGGCCGCGTTGTAAGTGAATACCCTCCCTACGGTTGTGCCTGATAGCACAGGAACCGCAGGGCGCTTTAGGTAGTATAGCGTGCCTTTATGCCCCATTTCCGGGAAAAGCTGCATACGGTTGAACGTGCTGACATTGAAACCCATTACGTTCCCCTGCCCACCCAGTACCGCAATAGGCCGGCTTTGCGTGGGCGGGCGGAGCGTAGAGGAAAGGCGTATGCCGATCTCGTCCTCGGATACGATTTTTACAGAGCGCCCGGCCTCGGTTACAATGGATACTGGATAGAGAAAGTCGGAAGGGAAAACCACAACACCGTTTGGCACGGTGCCATAAGGGTTGGATTGCGGGTTATAGAGCCCGTCGTTGTATTCGATACTGCGCTTAAACGGCAATAGGTCGGCATGGATTTTAAGCGTCATACCGTAAGCCAGCGGGCTATCCGGGAGCTTTCGATCGTCCCCGTACAAGTGCCGGAACTCCTGCAACTGTGCCCGGTCAAGGGCGCGGTCTATTTCCTCCGGCAGAAGGTAGCCCGTCATGTCTTTGTTTAAGGCCAGCCGTATGCGCTTATGTATTTGGAGCAAGTCCATTTCTATCCATTTGCGACAAAGGTAAACAAAAA
>RGUK01000563.1 GCA_010027825.1 bacterium | reverse complement strand
ACGGCAAGCGCGCGTCCCAGGCCTCTAACCTGGCAGAAATGTATTTAAACACCCGCAGCCAGGGCTTTGGGGACGAGGTAAAGCGCCGCATTTTGGTGGGCAATTACGTGCTTTCCGCTGGTCACAAAGATGCGTACTACAATAAGGCGCAACAAATTCGCAATCAACTGCGTGCTGAGTTTGAAAAAGCATTTAACGATGTGACCGTGCTCATGAGCCCAACCACGCCTACCTTGCCCTGCAAGCTCAACAGCGTGGTGAATGATCCAATTGCGATGTACTTGGCTGATTACTACACCGTGCCAAACTGCATCATCGGCACACCAGCCATTTCGGTACCTGCTGGCTTCTCGCCTGAAGGACTGCCGGTAGGGGTGCAATTCTTTGGCCCTCGTTTGTCCGAAGAGCTGCTATTCCAAGTGGCGCATGCTTTTGAAGCGGCAACTGGCTACTACAAAACCACGCCAAAAGACTTTGCTTAGGCGCCAGCACACAAAGGGATTTAGACGGCACGGCGTTGGCGCTGTGCCTGAGCCCCCCCTGGCCTTCCCTGGGCTTTCGTGCTAAAATTGCCCTTCAATAACGGCTCTGGTTGAACAAAGGGTGTGTAAATATGTCTTTTTGGCAAGAATCTATCGCAATTGGCTCGCTCAAAGTACCACGCTTCATGGCAGCGCCGCTTGACGGCATCACGGATTCGCCTCTCAGACAGCTCATCCGCGATTTCAGTCCAAGCGAACTGCTTATGACCGAAATGCGCCACGTATCGTGCGTTTCTAACGAAAAGGACGAGCGGAGCGTCAAGTATCAACACGTCGAGCACCCCCTCTCGTTCCAATTCTCTGCCAACCGCGAGGCATTCCTTGCCGAAGCAGTGGAAAAAGTGATTGAGCGCGGTTTTGTGATGATCAATCTCAACTGCGGCTGCCCCGCCCCCGTGGTCACCAAATCTGGCTCTGGCTCAGCGCTTATGGCTGACCTACCGCGCCTGGAAATGCTCATCAAACTGTTTATGAAAGCCATCAACGGCCGCATTCCATTCACCATCAAAATTCGCGCTGGTTACAAACAGAAAAATGCCTTAGAGGTTGCTCTTATGGCTGAAGCAAATGGCGTGGACTGCATTATGATTCATCCCCGCACCCAGCCTGAGGGCTTTACCTCCCGCCTTGACTACGCCTTGGTTGCCCAGATCAAAAAAGCCGTTAAGATCCCCGTCATCTTCTCCGGCAACATCAACAAATTTGAAACCGCACAAAAAGTCTACGAACTCACCGGTGCAGACGGCTTTATGATTGGCCGTGCGCTGTGGGGGGCCCCATGGAAAATGCGCGAAATGACCGATGCAGCGCAGGGTAAAGCCTTTGAGGTCTCCACACAACTAGCACTCGAGTACGCCCTCAAGCATCTAGATTTGAATATGCGCGATTTTGGCGCACGCGGTTACATCCCCTTCAAAAAACAACTGCCGCAGTACATCCGAGGCGTTAATAATGCTGCTGAATGGCGACAAAAACTACTGCGTTCTCAAACGCATGAAGAAATGCGCACCCTTCTGT
>RGUK01000562.1 GCA_010027825.1 bacterium | reverse complement strand
AAAGCAAGCGCTCCCGACTGCCATCCAGGGTGATTGCCTGCCGCACACCCTGCAGGCTGCTCATGATGTTTTCGTGCGTCAGCATAACCCCCTTGGGATCACCGGTCGTGCCTGAGGTATACATGATTTCTGCACAATCAAATGGCCGGGCGTGAATGTGCTCGAGTGGGAACAAAGAACACTCCTGCGTAAGCAGCGGCACATGCTCAAGCACAATGGTTTCAACCGGAAGTTGATGGTGTACCGACAACCCCCGTATAAACAGTTTGGCCTCAGTTTGCTGGAGAACCTTGGCAAGCATTGCAGGACCATTTTCAGGAGCCAGCGGCACAACCCGTACGCCCGCGAGCACACACCCCCACCAGGCGCAAATCCACCATGGTGAGTTAGGAGCGCACAACAAAACACAGTCACCCGCAGTAATTCCCTTGCCGACAAGATACTGCGCAACCTTGCGTGCATGCGCAAACACTTGCGCGTAGGAAAGCGTCGTGGTACGGTAACCCATGCGCATGGTTAATGCTGGCTTCTGGCCGTAAGCTTGCGCACTTGATTGTAGCAAATCAGTTAGAATCATAATTGCTCCTTTGATGCTACTGTACGGGCTTTTGCTAAAAGAGGATAGGATTGAGGGAAAGAGGATTCAAGCAAAATTACAAATAAACATTAAATTACCGCTCGGTCCCATAAAACCGCATTTTTTTCATTTTTTATTAAAAGACAGCGAGAGCTTGATTTTTGATTTTCGTTTGCTACGCTCATTTGGCGATTAAAAATCGTAACCAACTCAAAATAGTTTTGGGTGGGTTGTAGGGTATAGATTTGTTTGTGAGGTCGGCCGCCAAGGGCGCGCGTACTTGAAGCCCCTCGCAAGCAGATTATGGTGTAACATATCAAGAGGATGTATTTCATGAAAAAACTTATGCTTGCATTAGCACTCGCTTTGGGCGCTGCAAACGTTAACGCAGCTGACATTGTTACGGATGCAAATGTTTCTGCACAAGACAAGCAAACCATGATGGCTTGGGTTAAAAACCACAAGGCACTCATCGGCGGCGTTGTTGCAGCTGCTACTGCAATCACCTATGCTGGTTTCGTTTACAAGAACTGGGACGCAGCTAACGGCGTAGCAACCAACCTTTGGACCCCTGGTCAAGCAGTTGTTGACTTCACCACCAACACCGCTGTTGCTGGTTGGGACTACACCAAAGCTGGCGCTGCATGGGCTAACGAAAACAGAACCAAGACCGCTGTTGCTGTAGTTGTTTCTGCAGTTGCTGGTTACCTGATCTGGGACCTTGCTTGCAACAAGAACAGCCAAGTAATGGCTCTTGTTAAGAAGTTCAGCACCTCAGCTCCAAAAGCTGTTGCAACTGAGCAAGTTCAAGTTACTGTAGCTGCGTAAGCAAAAAAGCTTTCCCTACATTTAGCTTTTCAAATAGCTAAAACGGGCCGCATCACTTGATGCGGCCCGTTTTTTCATGAGAGAAAGATTTGCATGAACAAAGTTTTTACTACCGCTCTGCTCAGCTGTGCTTGCATCTTTTTTGCCGCATGCA
>RGUK01000561.1 GCA_010027825.1 bacterium | reverse complement strand
ATTTTAGCTCTTGTCCCCGGGCCGCAGGCTACCGAGCGAAGCGACGGTAACTGCTTTGGGCCAAAATTGCCGTTATGCAATTTTGGGGCGCCCAAAGCCACTATCCGGGGCCGCGTGATAATCAGCACCACTTAAAGCACCAAGCCCCACCATAAGCAAAAAAATAGAGGCGCCCGTCCTCGAATGGCCCGCACCAACCAAGCCAAAGCAAAACCCCCACGGCCATTCGGGGACCCACCAACCCTCTCGCTTCGCCCTCACCACAAAGCCCCCAACTATCCCCGTTAACTCCTGTATCCGTTAATCCCTTAATCCGCCTATCCTCTCTTCACCAAACTCAACTGCCGCCCCGCATCCCCCTTATCCCGCCGATAACTATGAAACGTCGCCGCCTCACCAAACGTGCAGCGCGCAAGGGTATGAAAATGAATGTCCAAAACCCCCGCCGCCAATGCCTGCGCCCGAATAATCCCCGCCATATCCATCTTCACAAACCCCTCGCGGTGGTGGGCAAAAAACCGCGCCGGATTCGCCACCTTAAAGTAATGTTCAAAGTGCGCCTCCACTTCAAAATTGTCTTGGCTCAGGCACGGCCCCAGCGCCACATGAATATCCTCAGGGCTTTGGTTAAACTCCACGCACAGCGCCTCAATCGCAGCCGGCACCACCTCACTCTGCACCCCGCGCCAACCGGCATGCACCGCGGCAACCGCCGCAGGGCTGCTCAGCAAAACCGGCGCACAGTCAGCGGTCTTCACCGCCAACCACAAGTCATCACGGTCGGTAAAAACCGCATCACAGTCCTCAAACAAGCCGCTGTTATCGGCATAAACTACGCGGTTGCCATGCACTTGGCCCATGTGGGCAATCGCGCCAAAGCGTTCGGTCGCCGCACCAATACTCGCCACTTCCCGCGTGCCAAAAATATGCTTAGCATGGGGCAAAGGTTTGTTGGCCGTCAAAAATCCGGCAGGAATGTTGGTCATCGGGTGCTCGGCATAAAGCATCGGTTCAATCCCAATCACCCCTGCGCTGCTCAACATACCTCGGTGTCACCCCGGGGCATGGCTGGGCCGATTTTTTACTATAAAAAATCGGGGTGCCCAGCCCGAGCCCGGGGTTACAAAAAATCTCATAAACTCGGTAAAGAGGCGGTTTAACAACAACCGGACGAAGTCCGGTCATGCCGGCCCAATTTAGTAAATTGGTCGGTATCCACGAAAAATTTCCGTGTGCTAAGCACTTAAGCGCAAGAGTAAGCACCCCCCGAGGGCCGTCATTCCAGAAGCTTAGGTTTTGTGAGATGAGCGCAGCGAGTCCACAAAACCAAGCTATCTGGAATCCAGCTAAACAGACTATGCTATAAGCGATACTCTTAGAGGTTTTCCACCCAGCAACCGCGAAGCGGTCATGCCGGCGAAGGCCGGTATCCACGAAAAAATGGTTACTATCTACAACACCACTCACCAAAAGCCACCTATCACTCACGAACCACTCCCTTTGTTAGTGAAGCTCAACACCTTAAACAATCTGCCCATTTCCCCCGGATGCAGCAAGCGC
>RGUK01000560.1 GCA_010027825.1 bacterium | reverse complement strand
TCAAGTTTGCTGTCCGACCTCGTACCATCGGCTTCGAGGATTTTCTTGTTCCCGAATTTAGAACGGGAGATCGGGATCTTTTTCAGGCCTTTCATAAGTCCTTGGCGCGTTATTTCCGTAGTTGGTAGGCCTCCAAGAGTTGAGCACCAGGTTATGACTGCCAAACTTATCGGCAACAGCCTTCGGCCAAGCATTGATTTTAACGTAGCCCTTAACGTCTCGGTGTTCTTTTAGGAACTCGATAAAGGTATCGGCGTTAAAGCTGACCTCGATTACCTCCAGTCCGTTAGACTCTTTCATGTGGAAGTATATGCCCTTGGCATACACAGATGGTTTTTTAGTTTGACTCATTGTTTTTTTTGGGTTGTTTACGAACGTTATAAAAGTTTTGAAGAGTTCTTCTGGTGATGGTTCTGCTACGAACGCCATAGTAAATATCGTAATAATCCTTTCCTGTCATATTACATTTCTTTGGGTCGATGTAGTTTTCCCTTCCCTTGTCATAGGCTTTGATGATCTGCTTCTTCTGTAACTTGCCCAACTGCCCGAAGTACTTGAGCAAGTCCGACTTTAACAGTAGCTCAGGCATATTCTTAAGCCATACCAACAAAAATTCGTTTATCGGTGTCATTTTGCTTTTCTAATGTCTTTAATGCTGATTATCGTTAAGTTTAACTCTGATGCAATTTTTGATGCATGCTTCTTGATCTTGTAGAATCCGTAATAATCGACTCCATTGGTGAGCGTGTATCCCAAAGGATAGGATTCGCAGTCCCACATTTCGCCAGTAAAGGCTATTGAAATCTGCTCATAAACCATACGATAGTTCTTGTCGTAAGTCATTAGGTCATTATGGGTGTTCAGATTAAAGATAACCGTAGAGTGATCTCTGCCCGAAAAAAACGATCCTATCTCCTCGAGGGTGCACACTGTTTTTGTTCTGATGATATTCATAGCCATCCTCCTTCCGGCAACAAGTGCCTTAGACCTTCCACTGCCAACAAGATCTTCAACATCTACCATAAAGTATTTGGCTATGTGGTCTAAAATAAGCTGAACCTTAGCCCTCGAAGTGTTTGTTATCATTAGAATGGAGCTATATCGGTTGACTGAAATTCCGTTATCCTCGTGTACCTTAGGTCGGTGTTGGCTATTGCCGTTCCTGTTTCCCCGGCTCTATTCTTTCGGACTATTATCTCCATTAGATTGTCGAGCTTCTGAAACTCTGGATCATCCTCCGCTAAGTAAGCAGAAGGCCTGTGAACGAAGATAATTTTGTCTGCATCATACTCAAGCTGACCACTCTCCCTCAAATCACTCGTGTAGGGGCGTTTATCGACCCTTTTCTCGCTATCTCTGCTCAAAGAGGATATAACACATACCCAAATGTTTTGCCTTTTACTTAGTGCCTTAAATTGCTTCGAAATGTTTGTTACCTGTTCGACCTTTTGTCTGGTGGCATCTTCCTTTATGGGGCTCACGAGTTGAAGGTAGTCCACGAATATCCCTTCGATTTGGTGTTGGCGTTTTAGGCGCACCACTTCTGCTTCTATGGATTGGG
>RGUK01000057.1 GCA_010027825.1 bacterium | reverse complement strand
CTTGAAGGTCTTGTCGGGTGAAGCTTTGATCGCCGCCACGTAATCCGCCGTGGTTTTATAGGGTGTGTCAGCGTGGACCCACAACACAAACTGGTCCAGCGCCAACATGGAAACAGGCGTCAGATCGCGCCAGGAGAAGGGCACGCCGCCAAAACGCCACCGATTGATGCCATCCCCTAACGGCTTCAGGGGTGGACACGGCAGCACTTTATGCTCAGTCTCCACCGACTGGTAGCAACTAACAATATTACGCCCTAAGCGCAAGTAAAAACCCAGTGCATCGCTCGATTGCAGCGCTTGCGCACACACTTCCAAATCAATTGTGCCTGAGACTACCATATCATCAACCCCAAAAAGCAGATACGGCTGTTGGCATATCTCGTTCACTGCTTTTTGCAACAACGGCTTGAAATTTGTCGGGGCATGTGCATGATGCTGCTCGTGAAACAAAACGGTGTGGTGAAGCTTGGCAAGCAGCGCATACCCACGCTTGAAGGCATTGTCCGATGCGCGCCAAAATACCACTGTCTTTTCTAGCCCAGAAACATGTTGTTCAAGCGATTCCAAATACGCATGCAGCTGCAGGGGACGGTTGTAAGAAAATATAATCAAATCAGCACAGCTACCAAATGCTTCCACTCCCAAACAGAGCAGCACAACCAGCATTCCAGGTAACACATTCATTGCATTTTCTTTTCAGAGGCAGAAAAAAGGCGGGAACTCTCTCCCGCCTTACACGATTTTTACTGAATGAACTGTTCTTGACGCAAGCGATTGAGGATAATTTCAAGCGCTTGCTCTACAGGTACCTTGGTCGTATCAATAACCAACTCAGGGTTCAGCGGTGCTTCGTACGGATCACTAATGCCGGTAAACTCTTTCACTTTACCAGCGCGCGCTTGCGCATATAATCCCTTCACATCACGCTCTTCACATGCAGCCAGCGGGGTTGCAATGTGCACCTCAAAATAGCCTCCGTGTGCACTAATTGCTTTGCGATTGTGGTCGCGATCTTCCGCGTAAGGCGCAATCAGAGGACAAATAGCTATGCCGCCATGCTTGGTTATTTCACTTGCAACATATCCCACCCGTCGTACGTGCAAGGCACGATGCGCCTTAGAAAAACCAAGTTCTGCTGATAAGCTCTTGCGCACCTCATCACCATCCAGCAACGTGATTTGACGATGTTGTATTTCCATCAACTTGAGAGCAAGTGCGTTGGCAATTGTTGACTTGCCGGCTCCAGAAAGACCGGTGAAAAATATGGTAAACCCTTGCTTGCTACGCGGCGGGTAGCTCAAGCTCAACTCTTCAGCCACTTCAGGATAGGTGAACCAACTTGGAATAACGCCCCCCTGCTGCAAAATGTCGCGCAGCTGAGTACCAGAAAGGGACATCGTTCTGGTGTCTGTTTTGATTTCATCAACTGAATGATAGGAGTCGGTTGATGGCACGTATACCATTTCGCTGAATGGCACAACGGTAATGCCTATTTCATCGGCGTACTGCTTTACCAACCCCTGAGCATCGTAGGGCCCATAGAATGGCACCCCTTTGCTATCTTTGCCCGGTCCGGCATGGTCGCGGCCAACAATGAAATGCGTGCAGCCATGATTTTTACGAATAATCGCATGCCATAGCGCCTCGCGTGGTCCAGCCATGCGCATGGCAAGCGGCAGCAAAGAAAGCGTTGCGCTACCTTCAGGATAATATTTCATGAGCTTTTCATAGCAGCGCACACGCGTAAAGTAATCAACATCGCCAGGCTTAGTCAGGCCAACAACCGGGTGCACGAGCAAGTGTGCTCCTGACAGAGTAGCTGCACGTGTGGTTAATTCGACATGCGCACGATGCATGGGGTTGCGCGTTTGAAAGGCAACGACCTTCTCAATGCCATGCGCCTTGAAGTATGCCTTCAGCTCAGCAGGCGTTTTACGCAGACTGGTAAAATCGTAGTGCTTTGGCGCAGCAATCTGCTGAATGGGGCCGCCAACATAGACAGGCTTGGTTTTATTTAGCACATACTCTACACCAGGATGAAGAAGATCATCAGTGCCATAGACTTGCTTAACTTCATGCTGACGGTCAGGAACCCATACCTCTTCAACCGTCATGTTTGCTAGCAGATCACCCTCGGGAGATTTGAGCTCAAGCGTTTCACCATGCTTCAGCTGAGCCCCCACTTCTTCAGCCACATCCAAAATCACCGGTATCGGCCACACGTGACCATCAGCAAGGCGCATGCTGTTGACCACTCCTTCGTAGTCAGCCTTGTTCATGAACCCACGCAGTGGGGCAAACCCATCGTTCATAATAAGTTCAAGGTCACAGAGCTGGCGCGTAGTCAGGGTAATTTTCTTGTGCGCTAGCAAAACGAATTGTGTAGTAGATGCAAGCGCTGCAACTAAAAGACTTGCATACCATCGCTTCACGATCATGTTATTTCTCCTTTTTACCAAGAAGCGTTTTTCTCATACCCAAGCTCAATAAGGAGCTCATTTGCTCCAGGTGCTTGCTTGAAAGCTTCCTTCATCGCTGGTGTAAAATATTTCTTCCACCCGTCAATCGATCCTTCCCGAAATGTAGCAGTCCCTCCAAATAGTTCTTGTTGTACTTCTTGTATTTTTTCTTTTGAAACATGGGCACCTACATGCTTAGCAATCGCAGCTATCGTTGCTGCTTGCACGGCCTCAGAACCACCCCCTGCACTGCCTACCAAGTCTTCAAAGCGCACCGTCATAAAGTTTTTTGCTTGCTGCCAGCGCAAATATAAACGATAGAATCTGACCACCCCCAGCTCCCAAAGCACTGGATAAGCGTTATGAATGGCTACCCCCCACCGAATAAAATGCTTCTGGCGGCCATCAATAAAATCCCACATAAGCGCCTCCACGGGCGCTTGCTGACCATCGCGGCTAGTGGTAACCATGTGTGCCATTGATACCAGCATAGCCCTCGGGTCCCTGATGATTAAAAAATTGGCATCGGCGCGCTGATCTAATAAGGCTTCTGCTTCAGGGGTGTAAGGCCAATGCGATAAAAGCAAGCGCCGCCCAGACAAGGATAATCCTCGCAATAAAGATGGCTGCACAGGGCCAACCGTTGGGGGATAGAGCAACCCTTTGTAGTGGTTAGGAGGATCATAGCGATTTAGGCGGGTGAGTAAGTCTTGCTCATGCGGCGTTGGGAGCAATAACCGTGGCGATTCATAAGCTGCATACAAATTTGGTATGCCCAATTTTGATATGGTTTTCTTAAACAAGTGCATCCCACACTTTGGCAACGAGATGCAAACAATGTGCTTATGCGCTGCTTGTAAGTCTGGCAAAAAAAGCAAAATTACCCACAGCAACACGTTCGTGCTCACCAGTTATTGTCCTTTTCATAGCCTAACTCAATGAGCAACTCATTTGCTCCAGGCGTTTTTTTAAAGGCAGCCTTCATCTCCGGCGTGAAATACTTCTTCCAACCTTCGACGTTCCCTTCACGAAAAGTCGTGGTACCACCAAATAAATTATTGCGTACCTCAATGATTTTTTCACGTGAGACAGTTAACCCGATGTGCTTGGCAATAGCTTCGATCTCCTGCAGCTGTGCCTCTTGCGACCCGCCACCCTTGTCACCCACCAATCGCTCAAAGTGAACCGTATACATACCCGGTTCCTTCATCCAGGGTGTATACAGTCGGTAAAAAGCAGTTACCCCATTTTCCCATACCAGGGGATATGCTTGCTGGACGGTTACCCCCCATCGGATAAAGTGCTGCTGTCGCCCATCAATCAAATCAAGCATAAGCTGATGAGGATCTGCACTTTCACCATGCCACCCCTTGCTTAACATAAAGGCCATGGAAACAAGCATGGCACGAGGATCACGAATAACAAAAAAATTCCTAGTGCCACTCCGCTGCAAGAGTTCCGCCGCTTCGGGGGTGTAAGGCCAATGCGATAGAAATAGCCTTTTTTTCTTGTTTTTTCTTAAAGAACGCTCAAGTATCTTGGGAAAAGGGCCTACGGTCGGCACATGCAAAGGCCCTTTAAAATGATGCGGGGGATCAAATTTATTCAAGCGATCATACATGTCCCAAGCCCCTTTTGGTGGTGGAACATTCACCCGTTCTTGACCGCCTGCATACAGCCCCCCCTCAACGCCTAACAATGAGATGCACTTAATGAGCAAATGCGTGCCACATTTAGGCACCGTCATACATACTACTTTGGCAGCCTGCACCTCTGAGGTAGCCAACTGAGCAGTGAAAGCATAATTGGTAAAAAGCAGCGCAATAGACGCCACGCGTATCATCAACTTTCCCATGGCCAGAGCTTCCTTTCTATTACCAATTACTGTCTTTCTCATAGCCAAGCTGCACAAGCAATTCATTTGCTCCCGGGGTGTTTTTAAACGCTTGCTTCATCTCTGGGGTGAAATGTCCTAATCTCTATGATTTTTTGGTCTGAGAGCTTCACGCCTATATGCCGTGCAATGGCATTAATTTCTTCTAATTGTACCTTTTCAGAACCGCCTCCCTTTGCTCCCACCAAGCGCTCGAACCGGACCGTATGAAAACCGGGCGCCTTCATCCAGGGCAGGTAAAGCTTGTAAAAGCCAACTATCCCTAGCTCCCACAAAACAGGGTACGATTCGTGGACTGTTACCCCCCAACGAATGAAGTTCTGCTGCCTACCATCAATAAAATCCCACATCAATTTCTGCGGGTCGGTTGTTTCGCCCCGCCATCCCTTGCTCAACATGAAAGCCATGGAAACAAGCATTGCTCGAGGATCGCGAATAATGAAAAAGTTCTTTGTGTGTTTGCTTCTTAAAAGCCCTAACGCCTCGGTGGTATACGGCCAGTGAGAAACGAACAGATTTTTTCTCTTAAGCGTACGCAAGTTATTTTCCAAGAGCCACGGCCGCGGCCCCATGGTTGGCACATGCAACCGGCCTTTGAAATGATGTGGTGGATCATAAATATTGAGGCGATCATAGACCGCCCAACCATGCTTAGTTGGTTGGATATTGCCAGCAAAGGTGTCGTCCATGTGCAAACCAGGCACACCAAACAATGATATGCATTTTGCAAGCAAATGAGTGCCACATTTTGGCATCGTCATGCATACGACCTTAGGGGTTGCATGCAGGTGCCCTGCACATGCAACAAATCCAAGGAGCAGGCCAACATACCAACGTAAATTCTTCATCCTCTCTCTCTTCTTTTGCAAAAACCGTAAAGTACGCTGCCAAGCACCTCAAGCGCCAGCAGGTTGTTCATTCAGGATTCTCTCCAAAAAATTCATTGTCTGTTTAAATATTTCTTCGGTGGAAAAGTGTTGGCGCATATGTTTATACCCAGCAAGCCCCATATCTAAGCGCTTTTTCGGATTGTCTAGTAATGTGCGCAAACTCGCTGCCAGCGCCCGTGAGTCGCTATTTCTAAAACATAAACCTGTAACGCCAGGAACCACCAAGTCGGCGGTGCCTGTGTTTTGAGGCACAATGACTGGCTTTTTCATCAAGCCGGCTTCTGCAGTCACTAACCCTGCTGTTTCAATTTTACTACTCAAAACGTGCACATCCGAGTGGTGCAAAAGAGCTTCAGGATCATCAATAAAACCTAAGAAGTGGATATGTTGGGCAACATTCAGCCTAACAGCAAGTTGCCGTATGGCACCCATAGTGGAACCGTTGCCAGCAAGCATTACCTTAACCTTATAACCCCCAGTACGCATAAGATCTGCTAACGCTCTGATGAAAACCTCATGTTGCTTGAGCGAATAGAAGAGCGCAACCATAGCTATCACGGTCGTGTCATCATCAACCTGAATTCGGTAGACACGTTGGAAGTAATCAGCTCTTGGCTCTGTGCTTTCAAACGATAAAAACTTTGCGTCATTTAAAAAAGGCTTGATGGTAGCAAAATGCCTTACCTTAGATTGACCACTGATAAATACATCGGTATACATCTGCAAGGCTTCCGTAATGTTCTTGTTGACACCTATGCATCCATCAACATTACCCAAACTGACGAAAATACGCCTTGCCCATGCGGGAAGAACACGTTTGTTATTAAGGCTTGCACCCAAAGCATCCGCATGTTGACTGATCCAATAGTCTAACTGGTTATGCTCCACATAAATTATTTTAATCGGCAAGCTCCTTTTAACTCGCTTGGCAGCTTGAAGCTGCTCCGGAGATAAACAAAAAATAGTGTTTAGATTATATTTCCTACAAGCCTCAAACATCGCACGATAGATGTGGTCGGGATTTTCCGGTAACAAGCAGCTGCCTCGCATGTTTATTCCCCGGGGACCTCCTCGGATAAGCGCAAAAGGCAGACCTTCTTTGCGCATTTTGTCAACAATCCGCGTATTCTCATATGCCAAAAGCATAGATCCTACGCCATGATTGAGAAACTGTCGGTGGCGCGTTATCAAATCATTGGCAACACCACCAAAAATGCCTCCACGCCGGTGAACAAACAAAACCCGGGGTTTAACAAAGCTGGACTGTGGATTCAGGTTTGCAACCATACACAGGAGAAAAAAAGCCCCTACAAAACGCGCATATGAGGCCCGCAGTCCTCTTTGAAGCGCACGCAGAAAGACACGCATCCCACATCTCCTCTCCTGCCTAGATTAGAATAAATCAACAATTGGTAAAGACCTGATTCGAGATCACCTCTTCAACTAGCCTGGACGGCTTAACTATCCTGATGCGATTGTAAGCACGTCTAGAACGCACATAATCGCTGCACCGCTTCACTTGCTCTTTTCTTTCTGGGGAATCAACGATTCCCTGCTGGTTAGTAGAGTTATAAATGCAGGTTATACGCTTGATATATTTGATATAAGGACCAGCCATCTCTAGCATTGGAAACATCATCGCAAAATCAGTTGCTGCAGGAATAAAGGCTCCGTCTCTCTTGAAGTCATCAAGGCTGATCGCCTTAAAAAGCCATGCATAAAATGTGCGCAGATGGGATGCTCGCCAGACAGCGTTTCTAAAAGAATTCTGACCTATCACTTCTTTTTCATACGCATCGCATACCACCCCCAGGGTGTGTGAGGGATAACGCACATACTGGCCATACGTAAGCCAAATGTTATGATTTTTATAAACCTGATTATAAAAAGTGAGGACCTGGTTGTCTGGCAGCCAATCATCACCGTCTAGGGCTATACAGATGTCGCTATCAGCACAGCGATGAACAGCATGGTAGCGGTTGAACGCCATACCCATGCGCTCTTTATTTCTGATAAGAAGACACTTTTCTTGAGCCTTGCGTTTTTTAAGGTAGGCAAGCACTAAGTCTGCTGTACCGTCGGTAGACGCATCATCTACATAGATAATCCGATAATTGTTATACCGCTGATCTAAAATTGATCCAATATTCCGCTCATACCATGCAGCATTGTTGAACGAAGTTACAATGAAAACAAACCGCCGCTCTTCAAGCGTGCGCTTCATCTGATAAAGGCTTTTCAAAAGAACCCTACGGTGCTTTATATGCGACTGGTTCAGATCAATCGTGGCACCTGGCATTCTAACCACTTGGTTCAAGTCAAGCGGCGATGCACTGCATAGCATCCAGAGCCATGTTAAGCAAAAAAATAATAGCCAGCACATACCTGCCTACCTGGGCTTGAACGACGGAATATAGTGCATATGAGGACTGTTGTTATCGTAATTATGAAGCGTGTCTACGTCCATCTTCAAGCCCGCGATGAACATGCTGGCACGGATGCTGGAGTC
>RGUK01000559.1 GCA_010027825.1 bacterium | reverse complement strand
CCGTCTGTGAAGCGCTAGACAATGCATCAACCTTGTTGAAAACCAACAAGCCCTTGTCACCTGCAAGCTGAATTAGCTGGTTATAGACGTCTTGTTCATGCTGGCTCATAGGCCGGGCCGCATCGACTACAATCAACACCACGTCGGCTGCTTGGGCTTCTAGAAGGGAACGCTCAATACCCTGCTGCTCAACAATGTCATCTGTTTGGCGGATGCCAGCCGTGTCAATCAGCAACCAAAATGAGCCGGCTCGATAGAGCGTTGCTTCGATGCTATCACGCGTGGTACCCGGCACCGGTGTTACAATAGCTCGATCTTGGCCTAAGAGTGCGTTGAAAAGGGTTGATTTGCCTGCGTTCACGCTGCCCACAAGGGCAATCCGAACTCCCTGCTTAACCTGTTTTTGCAACGCGAAGTGTTGCTTGAGGTTTTGAATCGTTTTTCCTAGCTGTGCGATCCGATCTTTCACCGCTTGATCAAAATCGATGTCTCGTTGCTCCTCATCCAAAAACTCAAAACTTGCCTCGACGTAACTTAAAAGAGCCACTAGCTGGTCTTCCACCCCATGCAAAGCCTGGGAAAGGGTACCGCGCAGTTGCGCCATAGATTGCTTAAGCGCCTGTTCCGTCTGGGCATGGATCAAATCATTCAGCGCTTCCGCTTGCACCAAGTCTAGCTTGTTATGCAGGAATGCTCTGCGCGTAAACTCACCAGCCTGCGCAGTGCGTGCGCCAGCAGCCACAGCTATGTTTATGATGCGCTCGATAATAAAAGGGTTGTTGTGACAGGTAATCTCAACCGTATCCTGGCCGGTAAAGGTCCGAGGAGCCAGCATTACTAGAAAAAGAACCTCGTCTATCCGCTCTTTTGAGACAGGATCAATGACAAAACCATGATGAATGGTGTGGGTTGCTGCCTGGGGCAAATGCATGCCCCCTGAAATGCAGGCGAATGAGGAAGCAATGGCTAGAGCATTGCCCCCAGAAAGGCGAATAAGCCCTATGGCACCGCTTCCACGCGGCGTGCATAGGGCTACAATAGCTTGCTGATCACTCGGCAGCAGGAGGGACGGATGCGGCTCCATGTTGCCTGGTCGTTGTTATCGTGATGTGAAAACCACGTAGTTTTTTCTTATGTTTTTTCTTCAAAAACTGAATGAGCAGGTAGGACATGCTCATGAACAATTGACGCTCCAAATCAGCCTCGGTAACCAATTCACCGTTGAATGCAATGGTCGCACTGCGTTTGTCGGTGGTGATGGTGTACGGGGTAGTTAGGCCGGCAGCCTGAACCAAAGCAGCGGTATCAGCATGCAAATCAGCGGTCAACTCTGGCGTCCAAGTTGTGATATCATCAACCATCTCGCGCTGCTCGCGGGGCTGCTGCTCAAGCTGCTGGTTACGCTGTTTATGCGCATCCTGCACAGGACGTTGTTGCTGCGCTTGCTGTTGGCGACCTTCGTTCTCTTGACGCGCTGGGCGTTGTTGACGCTGCTCGTTATTACCAGCCTGACGCTCTTGGCGGTCGCGCTGGTCACGACGCTTGTGCTCTTCCTTGCCGC
>RGUK01000558.1 GCA_010027825.1 bacterium | reverse complement strand
CATTACCATTAAGCATTCGCTGTAGCGTTTAAGAAAGCGACTTGCCCAACGGGAGGCTGAGATTTGAGCGGGGTCTGTTTTTGTATACGCGCAGTAGAGGCCCTTGCTGATTTTCCAGGCGGCAACAGCGCCTAGGGCCAGAATGGCGGTCTTCATGGCGTTGTTTCTGAGCAAAATAGCTTCAGCAGCCTTGCAAACCTGCATCTTGTAATGATTTGAAGCATGGACTATGTTGTCTTGCTTCACTGCCCACTTTGCCCAGTCAAGGCGATTTTTAAATCTATATAGATCTATGAATCTTTCCCTTCCATCTATCCTGATCACATCCTGAGCGTTGTGGGCTATCCGATTACTATTGATATGAGCTGCAATCGAACCTAAAAATAGACCCCAGCCCATCGTTCTTTTAGCTAGAAACTCAGGTGATTCTGTAGGTTGAGTTGCGCTTACGCTTGACGCCCCCAGCAACCCTGTCAGGGCAACGATCGCGAAAAATGAAAACTTCTTCATGTGTAGAAGATCCCCCATAAGAAAATGATTAAAACACCTATCCCCAAAGGCTAATTCGAGCGTACCAGCACGGAAATTATTTGCAAGCGCTGCAAGTCAGCATTTTTCGCTGTTGTATTGCCTTCTGGAAAATGGTTTTCGAAAAAGGGGTGGTGATTCTTTTCAGGGTGCCAATTCCTGCTCGACGTTCTATGGCCCTAGCGGGCGCTGTGCTATACTCCGTCGCAAAACGAAAGGGCCCCTATGAAGAAGCATGACGAACAAATTTTGGTAGTGCCGGCTGCAGCGCTTGATGCCGTAGGCGCGGTGCAAGGCTTTACCCCTGCAGCCGACTTTGCCCCCTACCAAACCCTAGTGCGGCAGGAAGGGCGCTTTGGGTGGCGCAGTGCCATGGAAGAAGATCCAACCTACAAGCAAATCATCCCCTACCTCATCTTCAAACATGCAGACACGTATTTTCTTATGCAGCGGCGCGCTGATGCGTCTGAGCAGCGTCTTAAGAACAAATATTCCCTCGGCATTGGCGGCCACATTCGGCAGGAAGACCTTACCGACTGTGACATCGCTTCCTGGGCTAAGCGCGAGTTTCACGAAGAGGTTGCCTACACCGGGCAGCTTACTATCAGCCCCCTTGGCCTGATTAATGACAACACGAGCGCCGTTGGCCGTGTGCATGTCGGTTTTGCGTACCTGCTTGAGGGTGACAGCGCTGCCATTGCCGTTAAAAGCGAATTGAAGAGTGGCTCGCTTGTGCCGCTTGATGTTGTTAACGAGCATTATGATCAGCTTGAGGCCTGGAGCCAACTGGTGGTGCCGCATTTGCGTCCGCTCAATCAGGTCCTTACCCCCTCAGCCGTCAAGGCTACGTATTACACAGCGGGATGAGCGGAATCCCTTGTGAAATCACTCGCTCTGCCGCCTACGCTCGCCCTGAGCTAGTCGAAGGGTCTGCACGAGCGAGGATGAATCCACCAACCTTCTTACCCAAACGAGTCCCATGCAACCACACAACGATAAAGCGTTACTTTCATTTCTCGAGCAAAAAGCCCTT
>RGUK01000557.1 GCA_010027825.1 bacterium | reverse complement strand
AAATTAAAAGAGAAGGGCCCCCCGGTTTTCCGGGGGGCCCTTCTCTTTTAATTTCTTCAATCGGTGTTGGCTAAGGAGCACCTGTTAGAGCATAGATGATCGAATGCCCCCAGAAAACCCACAAATTCTAACTCAACGCAGCCTTAATGAGGCCTGGTTTTTTGCTATAATGAGTCAGAAGGGCTGCAAGAATCAACCCTGTTGCAATGCTTCCACCAGCCATACAATACGTGCCCAAAGAAGAATCATTCTCTTGTGACCATTTTTCTCCCATGAGCTTTCTTATTCCGAACTCTAACGGCACCGCAAATAGCACTGCGGTCATCATTGCAGGGATTGCACATGCCTGCAGCAAGAAATTCGAGCATTCCTGGGTTATGGTCCATACATCCCGGAAGGCGCGTGAGCCTTTTTTGATTATCTTAGCAACGTGGGGGTGCCTTCTTTCCCACCTATTATTTCGCTCATCAATTAAATCCTCAGCCCCATCTTCACTAGTAAAGGAGCGGAGGTTGAGAGTCGTAAGCTCCTTCATGAAGATGGGCATATCACCCACTCGCCCGGAGCCGGTGATATTCAAGGCGTTAAGGAGAAGAAAATGACCTGCAATTTGCCTGAGGCGGGGACAGTTGGTTGCGATTAACTCATTCAGATTAGGGGCCGAAAAGTTGTCAACAGCTTCTAGATTTTTGCAGTTGGGCAGGAAAAGCGATTTCAGAGAAGGGAATGAAAGCCCTGCAAGGCTGCGCAGGCCGCAATTTGTTAGGTCCACTCTTGCAAGGTTGGAGCCAGATAAATTTGTAAGGTCGCGGAGTTGGGGACAGTCCTTAGCGGTTAATTCATGCAGACGAGCGGTAGGAAACGGATCGATTGCTTGTAGATTCTGACAGTTTTGGAGAGTAAGTTTGCTCAGGTTGGGGGCAAGGATGGTTGTACCTTCTAGAATGCCATTGTACATCGACACGTCTTCTAGCGATTTAGATATTATCACGAGATTAGGACATGCGCAGCCTGCGATCACCAGCACTTTTAGGTTGTCGAAATAAGCTAAGATTAGATCGACAATAGATTGATGCTGATCAGCCGGATAAGCATTTAGGCGTATAATGGCTTCGCGCTTGGCTGCATCAATGTGGAAATTATCATTATTGTCGAATACATTGCTGGCCAATTCCCCCAGGGGATGTGGAGGACTGCTTTCCCGATCAGTTACTTTCGGAAAAAACTCTAGGTATTGTTTGATTGCCAAATCTCGTATGCGGGGGTCGGTTTTGATCCAGCGGCAAAGCTCTTTTAAGATGAGCTGGAAATTTTTTTGTGCATTAGTCGTTGGGGTACCAGCAAGATCATTGGAGCTGAGTGCTTTGTTTCCTACAGCTAACTGCACGATCTTTCTAATAGTTTCTGCATCTGCCATCTCTATGGTCCTGATACAAGCTCCGTAGGATAGAGCATTTTGCTGTTGAGGGACTGTTTTTGCCTCAGCAGCATGCACGTGCATGTGCGGGGAGCTGGCCACAGTAAGCGCCGTTAGGGCGGTAAACACTAACTTCTTCATAATAACCTCCATTATCTAT
>RGUK01000556.1 GCA_010027825.1 bacterium | reverse complement strand
AGCCCTGACATATTTCGACAAGGAACCTGATGTTCAGGCTCTTGCCAGCGCATACGCTACGACCACAACGGAACTGTCTGCCTATTTCGATTTGTGCCGTAATAGCTATGACGAACGTCGAAACTACTGGCCTGGCAAGTCTCGTGATCTCCGTAAGCATGGTGCTGATGCGTTTCCTTGGGAGGGTGCAGCAGATAGCGAGGCTCACGTTATTGATGAGCGCATTAACCGTCTTACATCCCTGTGTATGACGGCTCTTGCTAAGTCGAATATCCGTGCATTCCCAGTTGAGAGCCATGACATTGCCCGCGCCAAGGTGGTTAGTGGCTTCATGAAATGGATGGTCAACTCCGGTTACATCACACGTTTCAAGCAGGAGATGGAGTTTGGGGCCAATATGCTCTTTGAGCGTGGCATTTTTATTTCTTATGTGGGCTGGCAGCGAGAGGACAGGCGTTTCTTGCAGAATGTAAGTCTAGAGTCTATTGCTCAGATGGCTCCCGACGTAGCTCAAGCTATCATTGATGGCAATCAGGACAAGAATCTGATTGGTATGGTGATGAAAGCCTTTGATGGCGTCACCGAGAAGCGGGCGAAGAAGGCTATTTCCGACCTCCGTAAGACTGGATTTGCTGATGTGCCCATCATTCGTCGCCAAGTGGATGCTCCGTTGGTCAAAACTCTAACTCCCGATAGCGATTTCTATTTCCCCTCGTGGACTACTGACCCGCAACAGGCTCCGTATTGCTTCTGGCGCACCTACATGACCGCTCAGGAGTTGGAGAATAAGGTGCTAACTGATGGCTGGGATGCTGGTTGGGTTGAGAAAGTGATTAAAGACTTCCGTGGCGTTAATGTTCATTCTATTGAGCGCGAACATGAGGGTCGCCGTAGCCTTAGCCTCACGGATAATGTCTATAAGGCTAATGATTTGATTGAGGTGGTCACTGCTTACCAGCGTCTAATCGACAAGGAGGATGGAGCGGAAGGCATCTATCGCACCGTATTCCATCGTTCCTTCACTGGTGACACTGAGACCCGTGGCTATGCTCTGTTTGAGCTTATGAATGGCTACGAGGACTATCCCGTAGTCGTAACCCGTTTGGCAGAGGATGCGAAGCGTCTTTACGATACCCACACCATTCCCGATAAACTGCGTGGCATTCAGCAGCAGGTGAAGGTGGAGCGAGATAGTCGTATTGACCGCAATAGCATGGCTACGCTGCCTCCCATCATGCATCCAGTGGGCAATGCTCCCTCGGACTGGGGGCCAGGGCGTTACATTCCGTATCGTCGTGCTGGCGAGTTTCAGTTTGGCCCGCAACCCGCCTACAATGCTGGCTCCGTAGAGATGGAGAACACCATGCAGCAGCAGGCAGATCGTCTGGTTGGCTTGGACACTACCAATCCCATCTCTCAGCAAGTGCTTCAGTTTACGGTTAACAAGTATCTGACGCATGTAGCCGAGGTGCTACGCATGGCATTCCGTTGCTTCCAACGCTTTGGCCCCGACAAGGTGCTTTATCAAGTGACTGGTGTCACCGACCCACAACAGCTTGACCGTGGCAACCCAGATGAAAACTTTGACA
>RGUK01000555.1 GCA_010027825.1 bacterium | reverse complement strand
GCGGACGGTGAAGGGCCCAAGCTGCTTAAGCGCCTCGGTATTGATGGGCTTAAGCTGTGGTATGACATCGGTGGTGGTGAAGCGGCGCAGGGCGATGCCAAAAATGACCACCAAATAAACGGCTGCCACTCCTAGCAGGATGGTTTTAGTACGTGTCTGTTGAATGTCAAACCAACGTGTCTGCACTGAGCTGGGCGTTTTCATGCTGCAGTCTCCTTCTTGTGCTCCGCAGCTTTAGCAGCAGTTTTCTTGGGAGCAGGGTTGGTGATATAAACCTGCTTTGCAAGCGCGCGTGTGGTTGGATTGAAGCGTAGCTCAAGCCCTTTAAATCGTACGTGCTTGAGTCGCTCAGCTGTTCGCATGAGCCCCTGCACGGTGAAAGGACGGGGGGTTATTTTAAACAGCTCGTACAGCAGGGCAGCATTGATATACCCTTCTAAGCTGTAAGCTGACGGGGCCTTGTTACCCATAAAGGTTTTCAAATCGTTGCGATACTCGGTAACTATTTGCAGCGAGCTGTTGACCGGGTCAGGTACTACCGAGGAGGTGATGAGGTAAATCCCGCGTGATTTGGTCAAGGTTGGTTGGATGCTTTCCAGGCCTGAGAGCCCCATAAAAATTGTTTTATGCAGCCCCTTGTTAACAAACTGTCTGATAAAGTTATAGGTTGGCCGCGATTTTGAAACGCAAATGATTACATTCGGGGCTTTAGCCGCAAGATCGTCTGCTGCCCGGCCTACATTTAAACTTTGGGCGGGGTACCAAGCCTGTGCATGCAGGCTTAAGTTATGTTTTTCCAAGACGCGTTTGGTTGCTTCAAGCGCAGCCTCGCCCGAATCGCTTGCTTCGTAAAACAACCCGATCTTTTTTTTATTCAGCTGGTTAACGGCATAGCTCACCAAGGCTTCAATTTCCTGCTCGTAGTTGGGGCGGAAGTACACAATGTTATTCAGCTGAGCGCTCTGGGTGGTATCAGCCCCTTCCAGAGGAAAGAAAAGTGCAATGTCGCCCTGTGCCAGTTCTTGGGAAACAGCAAGCACTGATCGGGTGCCAAGCAAGCTCAAAAAGAGGGGGGAGTTGGCAGCCAGTTTCGTGACGTTGCTTTTTGTTTTGCTTGTTTCAAAAGCATCATCAAGCACATTCAGGTGGAACATAAGCCCCCGTTTCTTTTCCTTGTTGAGCTTGTTGAAGAAAAGGCTCATGCCGTCCAGGACTTGTTTGCCCAAAATCGACACCTCGCCTGTTAGCGGTAGCGAGGTATTCACTACGACTGCTTCCTTATCCCCAACCATCGTGGTGGCAATTTGTTTTTCGGGTGGCGGCGGTGGGGCGGGTAAAATGATAGTTGGCTTGTCAGCGGAGGCGTGTTGCTCTGGTATGTGAGGCTGACTGGCAACGAGGAGGCCGGGCAATGCTAGAATTGCTGCGTAAAAAAACCATGTCATTGAAAACCTTTTCTGCCTTAGTCGGCAACGCATGTGCGCGCCGTTTTAGTGAGCCAATTCTGATGAGACGCGATTCAGGCTGTCAACAATTCCGCCTTCCAGAAGCGGTGCAGGGCATAGGCGGGGGCGTAGGCTGCTGAAAGAT
>RGUK01000554.1 GCA_010027825.1 bacterium | reverse complement strand
ACGTAACTTGGCGATTACGTAACTTGGCGATTACGTAACTTGGCGATTACGTAACTTGGAGATTACACACATTCGTTGAAAAATCGCAATTAAATTTAGGGTAATAATAAATGGAGCCTGTGAAGACCATTGACGATTTTTTGACCCAATACAAGGCCCTTGACAAGTTGTATAACGAGGCACAAGACCACTTTCACAAAACACAGACTTTGGATCATGCCAAGTATAGAGATTGCATTGCCAGATCAGCAAATATTGTCAAGTTCCTAGATGAGCTCAACCAATTTGTCGTTCAGCGGCACAAGGATCCCATTAAAAGAGTGTACTTTATCAGCGCGGACCTCTTAGTGCGCACCGTTGGTTTAAACATGGACAGAAAAGATCTAAACACGCAAGAAAAGAATACGCTTTACATTGCGATTGCTCATCTCCGCAGGGTCCTTAATTTAGAGCCCTTCCATCCTGAAGCAAAAGATCTTTTCAAGATCGTGTTCTTGTACCTTACATTGTTTAATCCTAATGTGGAAGAAAATCTGGGGTACTTGCGTCAAGTCAGTATGGTGGATCCATGTGATTATCAAGTACAATACAACTATGGTTTCTTGAACCACCGAGCAAACAAATTGGACGAATCTATTATGCACTACAAGATGAGCATTGGCTTGATTGACACCATCCTCCAACACCCGGATGCAAACAAGGCTGCTCTTGAAGAATTCAAGGTGAAGTGTTTTAATGGTATTGGTAGTGTGTACTACAGCATCCAAGACCGCGACTTGGCACTGTACTATTTTAGTTTAGCTCACAAGATCCTACCAGATGACCCTGATATTAATAACCAAATGGCAGTAGTTTACACAGAGCTCAGGTTTACAGACAAGGCTATTTATCATTATGAACGCGGCATTAAAAATGTTGACAAGGCACACATTTCTGTGGACAAGGAAATGCTGGTTGCAAGTATGCACATGAATATGGGGTTGGCGAAATGCTATGAATGTGACTTTATTGGTGCCATTGAATGCTATAACAAAGCGTTAAAGTACAAGCCTAGGTTGTCTTTGGCATATCAAAACAAACTCCTTGATTCAAACTACATTTCACATTTGATTGATGATCCCATGTACATTGCCAACTTGCACAAGAACATCAACAAGATCTACCCTATGGTTATTTCGGACTACCGCAAAGGCTGTCCCGGATACAAGCCCAAGAGCGAGGTATTAAAGTATCAATCTAAATCAGATCTAGTTAAACAGGGTGTTAAGCTTAAGATCGGTTTTGTGTCAGGAGACTTTATTTGTCATCCTGTGAGCTATTTCATACACAGTATCTTGGCTCATATAAACTATGATTTATTTGATGTACATTGCTATTCCGTGAAGGTCGTGTCTCTTACGGAGATGTTCCCAAAGTGCAAGTGGCACGTGGTAAAAAACATGTCCGCTGAGGACTTTAAAGCAAAAATTCAAAAGGACAACATTGATGTGTTGTTTGATTTGTCAGCACACACTGGCGACAACCGTTTGGATACATTTGTACTAAAACCTGCGCCAATCCAGATCAGCTACTGCGGGTATCCAAACTCTG
>RGUK01000553.1 GCA_010027825.1 bacterium | reverse complement strand
ATCTCGTCAATGAAGACGATGCATGGCCTACCAGCTTGGTAAGAAGCTATGCGCGCTGCCTTGAAGATCTCTCTGACGTGGGCAGCACCCGCTCCTATAAGCTTATCAACAAATTCAGAACCCGTTACGCTGATGAAGGGACATGCGGCCTCACCTGCTACCGCTTTTGCTAAGAGGGTTTTGCCTGTTCCCGGCGCGCCGGTAAGCAGCACACCACGGGGCGCCCTGGCGCCAAGGTGCGCATATTTTTTAGGTTGCCTCAGGAAATCAATGATCTCTAGCAGCTCCTGTTTGACTTCTGGGTTGCCCGCCACATCATCAAAGGTTGTATTGGTACAAAAAACGATGTTGAAAAAATCTGCGTTAGTTGATTCAAGCTGCTTGAGTGCGGCCCTGCCAACCTTGTAGAGCATATAAGCGCCTATGCCAGTTACAGCGGATTGTCCAAGCAGCGCGTAGCGTTGCATGTTTTCAACGGAGAAGACGCTCTCCACGACGCGGCTGACGGCACGTCCGGCCTTGCACACCACGTACTCAAGTTGCAAACAGCTGTGCGAATAAAAAGAACGCCAAGAAGCGTTTAGTTCTCTGCATCGTGCATTTCCCCATTCGGATTAGATGAGTCTTAAATCCCTAAACAACTTATAGAGCTATCTCTGCTGATGGTTGGATTGGTTTGTTATCAGCCTGCTTTGCTCCATGGGCTATCAGGAGTTTTGCTACGTCTTCATGACCCTGCTCTAGCGCCAAGTCCAGCGGGGTTTTGCCATAACAATCTCTTGCGTTCGGGTTTGCTCCGGCGTCCAAAAGGAGTTGGATCACGCCTGGCATGCCCTCCAAAAGGAGGTGGTCTACGCATGGCTTTTTGTAGCAGACTGCCTCATGCAAAGGCGTGCGGCCCCTTTTATCTGCTGCGTTTACATATGCTCCTGCACTGAGGAGACGTTTGGTTACCTTTGAGCCGTCCCTGTAGTAGACGGTAGCATGCGAAGAGGTGCGGCCCTGGTTATCTACTTTCCTTGAGATGATCCAGCCACCTGAGTAGGAGGCGGCCTCATGCAAAGGCCTACGACCAGATTCGTCCACAGCGTTTGGGTTCAATCCTATATCCAAAAGGAATTGTACGCAGTCTACTAAATTGTTCTGGACCGTAGAGTGCAACTCGTCTTGGTATGGTAATATTTGGGACCAAGCCCACCCAAGAGCGGCTATGGATACTGCAAAAGCTATCTTTGGTACTGTTAAACGATGAGTCACCCGTTCAAGAGCACGATGCACAAAAGTGCCTTTTGCCCCTTGCAGCCAAGGCGCGAACAAGAGGGCAGCTAGGATGAGGGAATAAAAACGTTTATGAAAAGAAAAAAGCATCGCGATATCTTCCATTTTATTCGCCGGTCCGTGTGGCCAAGAGTTTAATGAGGTGCTAGTTAAAAAAATTGTTTACGCCGATTTCTACTTGCTCTTCTACATCCAGGGTGTGAGCTTGCGGTGCAACTTCAGCCTCAGGGACTACTGGTTCTGCCGTTGTTTCAGGAGCTAAGGCAGGAACTGGCGCCTGAAGGGGCTCTTTGGCACGCAGTGGCAATGCAG
>RGUK01000552.1 GCA_010027825.1 bacterium | reverse complement strand
CTGACGTCCAGGCTTCAGGCTTGGATCGGTTCAGGAACCACTGACTAACTTTAATCAGCGGAAAGAAGAACGGTTTGCGTTCGCTTGGTACGGATGTCGTGATCGGATCGGGCAGCATCTCTGTCCACAGCATGATCTGGCGCAAGGCGGCTGGGTCGCCGTCTTGCAGTTTCTTCTGATGTGTCGCTACACGTTCCAACCGTTTGCCTTGCTCATCAGTTAGATCAACCGACTCTAGCAACGCAGATACGTTCTCACCTTTAGCCCGTGCGTTAGATATGATGGCACCGGCCTGAGCTGCCAGGCCAATCACCTCACCCATCTGCTCAAGTGTTTCCGTGCGCCTCTTGTTTAGCTTCTTAATTACTTCTTTGAGTTCTTGCATCTGTCCCTGCCTTTCAATAGTGCGGCGTTGTTAAACTTAGGAATCTGACGACGCCGCTTGTCGTGGTGCTTCCTTGCTCTGAGGTCGTATGCCTCACGAGCCTTTTGGCTTTTCTGTGCTCTGACAGGCAAGCCAAGGCGATCAGTTAAACTGAGCACCCGCTTGCTAAAACTGAGCACCCGCTTGCTAAAAGCCTGCTTGGTAATCTTGTGCTCCTTTGCGAGCTGGGTCATGGACTTGGTCGATCTGTTAAGCACGACCGCCAGCACGGACTGCTCCAACGTGTCGGCCATATTCTGAACGGCCGGATGGTCTGGCGCCTTCGTTATAAGGTAATGAAAGACCTGGGTGGTCAAAGCCACTGACGACGTTGTAACAGTCAGGCCCAGCTCACAGAACGCCTCATGGACTAGATCCGCTATGCCATCGATCCGGGTGGATATGTGGGCAGAACCGCATGGGATCCGTTCTAACGCTTGCTGATCTATCATATTAGATTAACCCCCTTAGTGCAGTCGTTAGTGCAGTAATGGAAACGGCCGTCTGCATTAGTGCAATAATAGGCCCTAAAGGGCCTTTATTACTGCACCTACATGCTCCGCAATACTGCACTAGTGCAGTAATAGTTATTGCACGCTCCGCAATACTGCACTAGTGCAGTAATAGTTATTGCACTAACTCTAGAATGGCTCATTTGTCACCTTTTTGCTGAATAAGCCATCGCTGGCTTCTTCAATTAAACCGTCATCTTTGGCCTGCTTGACTCGGGCCTTTGCTTGCCGTTCCTGTAGCCCGGTGGCCTGCTGTACGAATGTAACAACTTGGGTGTACTTGGCCCCTTCAGGTAGCTTGGCCCAATCGATTGTGGATGCCCGACGGCCTACTGACTTTTCTGGCGCTCCCACTTCAATCCACGCCATGCCCTTGTCTGCATGCTTTAGATGGACTAGCGGCTGCGTCTTACTGGCAATTAAATCGCTCGCAGTTACGCCAGCACGCAAGCCAGACCGCTTTCCGCGCTTGGTCACCTCTAGCTTATATGTGTACGTTCCTTGCTCATCCTGGCCACAAGGCGACAGCATTAAAACGGCTCTTGCCCAATTCGTCAGCTCGCTTGATCCAAATCCGCTGTACGCCTTGTCGTGCCCTTGGTAACCGCTGCCGTCCCTTGTTGGCTTTGGCGTATGGTGCATAAGCATCCAAGC
>RGUK01000551.1 GCA_010027825.1 bacterium | reverse complement strand
CAGACGATGTACTGTCAATTGCTGGGTCTACCAGCTTTGAGGGTGGGCAAGCTTCTGGAATTTCCCCAAGCCTAATTGGAAATAATCAAGCCAGCGAAATTTCCAACATGACGATTAGCCCTTCTGGAATCCTCCAGACCAGGCAAGGCATAGAGCAAGTATCTGCAAACGTATCGAGTGGATCAGGCATTCAGGGTATGCACTACTTTGACACGCCCAACATTGAGCAAATTGTTGTTGCTTGCAATGGAGTAATCTTCAAATCTACAAGCGCAACAAGCTTTGCCACAACCTCTGGAACTGTAACAAGCGGGGCTGTACAGGTTGATTTCTCTCAGTTTAATAACAGGCTTTATTATTCCGATGGAGCAAGCAATCTTCATTTTACGGATGGAACTATTGCCTATAGGCAGGGCGCAAGCATATCTTCAACTGTAACCATGACAACACAGGGTCTTGGTTATACAGGATCAACCGCAGCAGTTACAATTGGTGCGCCAAATTTGGCTTACGGAACAACCGCAAGCGGAGTTGCAACGGTTACAAGCGGAACAGTATCGGGCGTTGTAATAACAAATTCTGGATCTGGTTATACGTCTGCACCATCAATTACAATAGCTGCCCCGCCAGCAGGAGGAGGCCATTTTACTGCTACTGCAACTCTAGCAATATCGAGCATTGCTCCAACTGGCCTTCGCTTGATTCGCCAGTTTACCAACCGTTTATTTGCCGTAGGAACTGGAGATAATCGCAACACGCTTTACGCATCCGACATCCTTGATGCCGAAATATGGAAATCGACAAACAGCATTGTTGTCGGTGGTAATGACGGCGAGGACATTATTGCCATCCAGCCATTCTTTGACTTTGAATTGCTCGTTTTCAAACCAAACAAGATTTATCTGGTTACTGTTGACCCAACCTCAACAACTGCTGCTGGATGGAATGTGAGATTGATTAACGATAAGGTTGGATGTCAAGCATCCAGATCCGCAATCTTTACCAACAAGGATGTATTATTCCTGTCTAATGACGGAATAAGAAGCGTTGTAAGGTCAGCAGCCGATGACTTTTACACCGTAGGGCCAACTCTTAGCGAGCAGGTTAAGAATGTAATAGCAAGAATCAATAGGAGCTATATTGGTTCTTCAAACGGAGCGTTCCATAACAACAGATATTATCTGGCTCTTCCTCTGGACAACTCAACAACCTGCAATTATGTACTTGTTTACAACACGCTGTTTGGCTCATTTGAGGGATTGTGGTCAATAGCTGCAAACGCAATGACCAAGACCAACTTCTCTGGAGGGTACTCAACAAACTGCGTAAAGCTTGCGGTTGGCAGTCCGACAGGACAGGTTGGGCATCTTTACGATTACCTTGACCCAGATTTGCAGGGCGATGGAAATACCGAGTTTAAGGACTACGGAACTTCCTATGCGTCCTAAGTTGTGACCAAGGCTTATGATTTTGACGATAGGATTTCAAAGAAGTATGGGTCACATTATGAGATGGAGAATTATTACTCAACGGCCACCAATTGCACCATAAGCATGAAGCGGGAGACAGACTCCCAATATGTAACAATTG
>RGUK01000550.1 GCA_010027825.1 bacterium | reverse complement strand
CAATCGAATTACCTGAGCATGATACTCATTCATAACCATCCTTCCTAGATGCCTTTGCTCAGTATAATGCCATCTTTTTAGTTTACGTAGTTTTAAAAAAAAACTATCCTAGGGGACATCTTTTTAATCGCACTTTTATCCAGATTGTCTGCACTATGGCTTTTATTGATCGCGCAAAATCATTGCTCATTTCTACCGTTATTGTCGTCTGCCTCGGGTGGGCGGGTATGCGTTTGTATGCCTATTTCACCCATCATGAACCACCGACATTTGCGGTAACGGGCGTGGAAGAACAAGGCACCTATGGTAGCGCCATCACCGCAACAGTGAGCGCACAAAACGCCTACAAAGTAGGCGTTGTAACAGTAGAACTTGACGGCAAGCAAGTGCACGAAAGCTGGGTTAAAGATACTACGTTCACCCTCCCAGTCACCCTGGACACCAGCACCGTGCCAGATGGCGAGCACGTGCTAACCATAACCGCACGCGACACCAGTTACCACGCAAACACTAGCACACAGACCTTTCAGGTCACCATCGACAATACCCCCCTCACGGCAACTTGCTTGCAACGAGAGTACACTGTCTACCAAGGCAAAACGCTGCACTTGCAAATAGGCACCAACAAAAAGTTTGTGCATGGTACCGTCACCTGGGATGGTAGACCCTACCCTCTGACCCCAATCACGCAAGGCGCTTCTACCTTTGAATGTTTCTTGCCGATTGATTGCGAAGCACAGCCCAGCGACCTTATGTTGAGCACCGATGTGACGGACCTTGCGGGACATAAGGCGAAGGTCGCTTGTCATGTACAAATCAAAGCATTTGATTTTCCAAAGCAGCGGGGATTTACCGTTTCTGAAGAAAAAATTTCTCAAGAGCGGGAAGCTGGCCTAAGCATGCAAGCGCTAGGCGAAGCAATTGCTAAGGCGCTACCGCAATCGCCACAACAAAAGCTCTGGAAGGGCGCGTTTCTTCTGCCTATCGATGCCAAACGTTTCCCAACACCCTTTGGTGAGGTGCGTACATCCCCTATCAATGGTCGTTACTTACACAAAGGCGTTGACCTGGCAAATTATCCCCGCAGCATTGTTTGGGCGGCACAGAACGGTATTGTAATCATCAAGGATCGTTATTTTACCACCGGCAACACGGTAGTGGTTGATCACGGGCTTGGTGTGCATACCCTGTACGCACATTTGGACAGCTTTGCAGATGTCGAAGTGGGCCAATCGATTAAAAAAGGATCACCTCTTGGAAAAGTCGGTATGACTGGCTATGCTAACGGGTACCATTTGCATTGGGAGCTGCGCATCAACAATGTCGGCGTTGACCCTATGGAGTGGACAGCGCACATATTTTAAAGCCGCGCTGTGCTGACAAAAAGGAGACATCGGATTAACCCCGCAGAGTAGGTAGAGCGGCATGGATATTTCTTTATTTAGGAGGCTGTTAGCACTGGCATGCCTCACCGTTTTTTGCTTGCCGCCTGCACACGGCCTTGCCGCCAAAGCACGCTCGCGCACAAGCCAAGCACGAAGAAAAACAAAAGCTCCTGCAGTAAAAATGCGCCCGCGCTCACTCAAAGCGC
>RGUK01000056.1 GCA_010027825.1 bacterium | reverse complement strand
CACCACCTCTCGTTCTTTGGCTGACCGTTTTGCCGAGTATTATCACATCATGGACTATGGTGCGGTGGGTGATGGAGTGGCTGATGATACCGCCGCTGTTCAAGCCGCATTAAGCGCGGCTATTGCTAGTGGAAAACCGGCAACAGTTTATGCTGATGATGGTAAAACGTTTAAGACTAAGGGTGGTCACGAAATTACTACCAACAACATCACGATTGCTGGTGGTGGAATGCACACAGCTAAGTTCCTTTATGATGATGTTAATGCCACCAACTTTATGTTTTATTCAAGCCGTACCCCCAGCCCACGGAGGTCTAATATTTGTTTTAGAGACTTTCGAGTAGATGGTACTTGGCTTACAAACCAAAGCGAAATGTCATCTGATTTACGACCATTCAGACTATCCCAAGTTGATAATCTCATTTTTATGAACGTTCAGAGTAATAATGCTCGAAAACTTAATATTACATCTGAATACTCTACAAACGTTTTTGTTTCGAATTGCCACGTTCAAAATAGCTGTCGTGACGCCTTTAACTTCACCGCATGTTCCGGTGTAACCTTTACCGGATGTTCTGTTCAAAACTGTGGTGATGATGCTTTTGCTTGCCACACCCCAGACGCGGCACCAAACCCGGTGCGCCGTGGTGTAACTATCATTGGCTGCACCATCGTTGATAGTTTTGGTATTAAATGTCTTGGTGGTAGGGACATCACGATTGTTGGAAACCAAATCAGACGCCCAAGGTCGTACGGTATTATTGCATCCTTTAGCGATGCTACATTTAGTGAGGGTAACACATCAGCTTTGGCGATTACCGTGACCGGTAACACTATTTCTGATGTGATTGATGGTCCGGTGTTTGGCCCGTTTGGCGTTTACCGCACGTACATCCAAGTGGGAAGTGTGGCGGCTACAAGTGGTGGGGCAACACTTGCCAACAAACCCGGTGGAAATATCACCGCTTCCAGTACTTTTGTCCCATACCATCAATACCTCCACAACAAGGGAACTGCTTCAACAACCCCACACGCCGGCGGATTCGGTGTCAATGTTTCGGGTAACACTCTTGTACGTACTGCTGCTACAAATACTGTAAACTATTCAGACCTTGGTTGGGGTCTACCATTTAATAAAACTGGTTATGCTGACCTTGCCCTCACCACCGCAAGCATGGACGCCACCGGTATCCGGCTTGATAGAACATTAAAAAATGCAATTATATCAAATAACACCATCAGCACAGGGCTTTATGGGTTCTTGATTGCGGCGCGTACTGGTCAAGTGGCCGAGGATTTTGATTTTGAAAATGTGGTTATTTCTGATAATAATGTTCACCGTTGTACGAGTTCCGGTCTTACTAACGATTTTATCACCAATGATGTGTTTGTTGATATAAAAATTTACAACAACCGTTTTGACCTTGACCCATATCATGAGTCACCAAACCGCGACACCGTAAATAAGGATGGTACATGGTCAGCCACTACTCAAGCCTTCCCAGCGGGGATTAATATCTCACGAATGAAAGGTGTAAAAGTTGGTGGAAACCACTATAGAAACTGTCTTAAAGCCCACCACACTTCTTCTGGCACTGTTGTCCAAATCACTCAACCAGAAACAATTTATTGTAAACCAACCGCTACAGGCACCAATGATTCTAACGGTGGGGTTGGTGTAATCCCGGCCGCAAGCCCTGGGCGCTGGCACTATGTAATTGAAGAAACAAGTCCAGCCAGTGCTGATTATGGAAAAATTTTAAATATATGTGAATTAGGTGGAACTGCTGTCCCCACCAGCGGGACTTATGTGGCTGGCCACCGTATTTTTAACACCTCTCCAGCTTACAGTTTAGGTTTAACGGTCACTGGATGGTTACGTCTTACAACCGGCTCTAGCCACACTCTTGGCACTGATTGGGTTACACTACGTAATCAGGAGATTTTAACCGCTTCTTTTACTTATAACCCAGGTAATATTGCCAGTGGCGCCGGGGAAGTTTCTGGACCTATTACTGTGACCGGCGCGGCTTTTGGTGATGTTGTGGATGTGGCCGCGCCTTATGACTTACAGGGTATGCAAGCAACCGGTTACGTAAGTGCGGCCGACACTGTGAGAATCAAACTCAGTAACGATACTGGTGGCGCTATAGATTTGGCGAGTGGTTCTTGGAAAATCAAAGTCAGGAAAGGATAGGGCAGTGGAAGAGTTGGTTTTTAAATATGGTGTCATTTATGGACCACTCATGATTTTTTATTTGGCTGTTGGTTATATTGTCTGGAAATGGCTCCCACCAGTTTTTCAGGTGGTAACTTCCAGTTTTCGTGAAATGATAGCTGCATTGAACTCCAGTACCATCGCTCTTCAAAATTGCACAAAGGCGCTCGATGCAAACAACCACGCCATTGAGAGACATCATGAAACCTTTCGCGGTTTAGAAAAACTCTGGGATGAGATGAAAATTTTGAAAGAATCACTACCATGTCAAGCTGAATTGGTTGTGGGCCAAAAATCAACAGTTGTAAAAATCCGTAAACCGGCTAATAATAAACTCCAAAAGGGTGCCCAACATGCGTAAAATTTTAAGTTTACTTCTACTTTCTTTAATTATTGTCGGCCAGTCATGGGCTCAAGCTGGATTTAATCGAGCATACAATTATGGGAATGTGAACCCCCTTATCAATCCAGTTCTGATTTCAAGTAGTTTTGGTGGTATAATTTCAGGTACTAATGTATACGGTCGAACAGCAAGTTTTACAACAGTCACCATAAATAATACCGCGTCTTCTACCAATATTTATGGATTGAATACAAGTTTTACCAACGTTATAGCTAATCTGATTTCTTCCACCGCAGGAGGCACAATCAGTGGGACAAACGTTTATGGAGCAAACCTAAGCGGAACCAACGTTATAGCTAATCTGATTTCTTCCACCGCAGGAGGCACAATCAGTGGGACAAACGTATATGGTTCTGCTGCCAGTTTTACCACGGCTTTTGTGTCTCGTAGTATTGTGGGTCAACCCGTAGTCAGTAATACAACCGCAGCCTTAACTGTTAAACAGACAAACCAATCTTCAAACTTGGACTCAGGTTTAACTATTGAGGCTTCAAACAGCGGAAACCGTGCAACCTTTTTTATGGATAGCAGTGCCCGTTTAAAGATTGCTCGTGGGAGTGCAAATAGTCAGTTAGTGTTTGGTTCAACAAACAGCGCCGGTGTGTTTGGCATTAATTTAACTGGGGCTGTGGCCGGCTCATCAGATAACCCATCAGCTACTCTCCATGTCAGTGGGACAACCTGGATAACAAGCTGGACCGCAATTGGTGCTGGAACAAGTCCAACAACACCATTAGATGTTTATGGAAAAGTGTCAGCTACTTCAATTCAGGTTAATTCTGTAGCCACGTGTGGTTCCGCAGACACAGGGGTTATTCGATTCAACTCGGTCAGCAACACCATTCAGTTCTGTAACGGCGTGAAATTCGTGAGTTTAGTCAGCGGTACTTAAAATTTACCTTGGCATAAAACAAATTATCACGTTAAATTGCAATCACTACGCGGCATGGTGCCAAAGTAGGGAAGGATAGGATGGAAAAACATGGCTAAAAATACTGCAAACTACATCAGCCCCGTGCTAAAACCACGTGCTGTGCGGGATGCGTTTGTCGGCCGTAACAGCACCGTTGGTGCCCCCCAGATTGGTTTTAATGTGGTGGGTGGCGGCTTTGGGGTTACGACCAAAGGTGTTCCGACAAAACATCACGGACAAGACTTCGTGGAATACACGAACAGTAACAACAACGGAACGATTGAACTCGGCTATACCGCTACGGCACTTAATGCCAACACCGGTCAAACTGACATCAGTCTACCAAATGGGGTTGAGGGCGAAGAAATCACAATCTTCATGAACTCCAAGGCCGGTACGGATTTTGATATTCTACCGACCAGCGCCAACATTTTGGGCGTGACCACAAAAATTACTTTAGATGCGGTGGGTGATTCAGTTACTCTCCGCTGCCTTAAAGTGACATCTTCGACAACCAAATGGGTTATCGTTGGTGGAAATGGTTACACCGTAAGTTAATAAAAAGGATATATGAATCATGAAAAATAAACTGCTTTTTGCCTCCGTTGCCTTGAGCGCCTTGGCTGTTGCGGCTGTTGTGGTTGCCCAAACGTCTGCATTTGTGCGTAGCATTCCCGTACGTTTACAACAGAACACTACGGTTTCTGGTGAACCTCAATTCCGTTTTGAAGGGATGGGCACACAATCCGCCGGTGTGGGTATTACCAATAATGGTGTTATCATCACACGTGGTGCTACCCCAATCACCTCAAGTTCTATCACTGTGTCTCAAACACTGACCCTTGACCGTGAGGTAATTCCAGTCCGTAACGCCGCAGCCGCACCACTTACTCTGTCTGTGCCGGCTGGTGTGGAAGAACAGCGTCTAACTATTGCCGCTGTGGGATTTGCTTCAACCACCACACCACTGACGATTTCTCCGTCTAGTGCGTACGGCGGTGCTGGTACAGCAACGTTGGCTGTTTCCGGCTCAAGTGTGACCATGCGGTTTGTTGAAGGCCGTTGGTTGTACACCGGTTGCGTAAGCTGCACCTACCAATAATAGTTGTTGCAGACAAAAAAACTTTGGGCCAGTATATGACTGGCCCAAATTTTATGGAGGAACAAAAATATGCCAGCAATGAAGCCACTTGTGCAAGCACTTGATGGGAATTTTAAACCGGTCCCAGCCTTAACGTTTGGTCACAGCAACGCCCTGGTTTTGGCTGCGGGCACAGCTAAACTTGTGGACATCCCAGCTGGTGCAAACTACGTGACATTTTCACCAACTGATAACTTTTGGGTTGTTGAAGGTGCCGGCCCAGCGGTAATACCGGCCGTTGACATCATTAATGGTAGCAGCCCCGAACAGAACCCAACCATGAAGCGTTTAACTAAAGACGTTACACAACTCTCAATCATCTCAGCTAACGCTCAAGTATTGAACCTAACCTGGTTATCATAAATGCAGCAGACTCCAAAGTATCCAGTGGAGTCGGCCGACCACCTCTTTGTTCCGGGGGACTACCTGACACCGTCTGGTAAATCAATCATCATACCAATCCTGAAACGCATCAAACGCCCGTTCACACGGGTTTTTATCCATTGCTCGGCCAGCGATAGTGCTTGGATGGATTGCGTAGGCGCTATGCGGGACATACACGTCAAGGAAAGGGGTTGGCGGGATGTCGGATACCACTTCTTTATCCGCAAGGATGGGACACTCGAAGCCGGCCGCAACATAGAGCAAACACCCTCGGCCCAAGCTGGAAACAACACCGGTACAATTGCTGTATGCGTTCATGGGTTGGACATCGATAAATTTACCGAGGCCCAACGCCAGACGCTCTCTAAGCTGGCCTGGGGGATTGACCGCACCTATCCAGACCTTGTAACATATCATGGACACTGTGAAGTAAGTTCAAAAACTTGCCCGGTGTTTGACTACCGAACTTGGCTGAACTTGGACAAGTTTGGGCGATTTAATAAAGGCAACAAAAAGGATGCACTCGCATGGACCCAGTAGCAATTAGCAGCACAATTATCGCCCAAAACCCCAATATCATTGACCTGACCCCCCTTCTCACCCAAGTCCTAATGGCGGTGGGTGTGGCAGTTACCGCCTTAGCTGCGGTGTTGGTCCAGCGTTTGAACACGTGGGTCAAAGCAAAATTCAATGTTGAGTTGGCAGTAAACGATGTCGAGATGAACCGCCTTCTCTCAAACCAAGTGGACATTGCGGTGAAGTATGCCATCCAAAGCGTAGATAAACTGGACTGGACAAAGATTGAAACGAAGAATGCACTGGTTGCGGCTGGTACCAACTTTGTGATTAACAACGCGGCAGGCACCATTCAGAAACTCAACCTGAGCCGTGAGCAGATTGAACAGCGCGTGACCGCCGCTCTGATGAACCACGACACCAACCCCGGCACTTGGAACTAAATCAATGCAGGCCCTTGTCGTTGCCATTGTAGGTGCGTTCATCAAAGGTATCGCGGATGCCATCACCGCATGGCTTAAACAAGAGAGGGAAGCCAAACGTGTTGAACAAATCCAGCAAACCGACAAAGAAGTGGAAAATCTTAAAATGGTTGATTCCGGCAGCAACACTTACGCTGACCGGCTGCGGAACACTGTGGCAAAATATACCGGAAAAAACGACCCAACAGGACGCTCCTAGGATTAGTTTTATCCGGTGTTCCGATGTCCAACCCATCCTGTTTCCTGAGTATCTTATCCAGGACATGCTGAACACTCTGGAAGACCCACAAGCAGCCAACAGTGATAAGATGATGACCGCTAAACTTCTCAAGACCACTTCCGACCTCAATGACATCTTCCGTATGCGGTGCGGCTACTGAGTGTCAGGTGATTTATAGACGACTTCATTCTCAGTGTTCACAATCAGCAACCGCAATCCAGCCGACCGGAAGATGCGTTCCGCAAGGGTCAGGCTTTTGAACTGGGTTCGGCCATTAACCATACGGTAGTATGAGACGTAGCTGATTCCAAGCGTCATCAGTGTGCCGTATACACCATTCTTATTTTTACTGATACAATCCTTCACGGCCGCGCCAATCCAATGGGGCGGTGTTTTTGGGGTGTCAGTTTCAGGTTTACGTTTAGAGTTTGTCGAAGGCATCGTGGAGGTTCCTTGTGTTGAGGTGAGCATATCGTTGCGTTGTGGATAAATTCTTGTGGCCGAGGATAGCGCCGAGGACATAGAGGTCAACACCCTTTTGCGCCAACATACTGGCTGCGTGGTGGCGTAGGTCGTGGAAGGTAAACGCTTCCTCAATCCCGGCACGTTTGGTGCATTTCCGCATGATGTAGTCCAGTCGGCTGAACAGCCTTTTGGGAAACAGCATGTTGTTGGTGTTCGGCGACCGGTAACGCATCAGCATTTTCAGTACCTCCGGCTTGATGGGGACAACCCGACTCGTCCGGTTTTTGGTGTTGTAAAGCGTGACCTCATATGGGTACGACCATTTCACATCCTTCACCCTGACGTTGGCCAATTCATTCTTTCGAAGCCCGGATGTTGCGGCCAAGGTGGCCATAGTACCCACACCTGGATTTTCGATGTCCATCAGTTCAATCAACTTCTTCAACTGTTCCGCCGTGAGATAACGTACCCGCACCGGAGGTTTGGCCACATAGCGTAGATAATCTTTGGGGAAATCCACACTGCCGCCAAAGTTATAAGCGCCCCATATGAATGTAGACTTCGTGACCGTGACCACCAGCCGCAATGTTGCCGGACTTAATTTGTGGGATACACTATTGAAGAATTCAATGAACTCCCCACGTGATACACAGCGCCATTGCCGTGAGCCGAAGTATTCTACCAGAGCGTCCATAACAAACGAATAGCGTGTTTTCGTGTTGTAGCTGGCACGTTTACCAGTGTTCACCAAAAACAGCGCACAAAGCTGGGTCACGGTCTTTGGAACCTTGACCCTCACCTTGTAAAGTCTGGGTTGATACATGACTGTGGCTTACTCCGTCTCGACCTGAGTTAGTTTAAACAGGCCATGACCTTCCAGCCAACTCCGCACAATTAAGCGAATTTGGTCTTGATAGGCGGCGCGTTCCCCGCTGATGACCTGAACAGTCTCAATGTCACCAGACTTCACGTATGACCGACTATCATTCTGGAACGTGCAACCATCGCGGTGAACGTGAACCATGAGGATGTTGCTGGTACCAAAACATCTAGCCAACGGGAGAAGCTCTTCCTTGAACCCACAATCACTCACCAAAACCAAAGGGACTTTTGGTGTGCCGCCGGCTTGGAATGAATTCAAATCTAGGCCGGTCATGAACTTTTCAATCCGTTTGATG
>RGUK01000549.1 GCA_010027825.1 bacterium | reverse complement strand
AGTTGATCTACTCGCACAACCCTCAGTTGTCCACACCCAGCTTGCGTGGTTGCATCATGCACTGGAAGTGGTGTATTTTTTCTCTCCCGCTTTGCAGCCGGCATCGACACTGTTCCTTGTTTTGCAGCGTGGTGTGGCGCTTTTTGATATGCAAAAGGATATAAATGTCGATTGGTCACTCCTTAATCGAGCGGTCATAGGCTGTTTGCTCATGCAGTTTGGCTTTTATCCACCGGCCCCCTATGAAAAAGCCCTCGCACGGATTGAAGGCTTGCTTAGCATGACTGTTGACTTTATGCAGAGCCAAAACCTAGAATTGCTCACCAGCCTGGCTGCGACGCTTGCATTGCATGATCTAGCTGAGTACGATGCGTGGCTACTGGCATCCATTTCTACTCACCCACGGATTGGGGGTTTCAAGACCTTGCCGTTTGTGTACAAGACCATGCAAAGGGGTTACCTTGGACATAAATCCTAAAAGACGTTTCTTCGCCGTATACGGTGCCGCGCTCATCATTTCCCTTTTTTCCACATCTCTTCTTTACGCTGCTGAACGATCGGCATCGCCTGTTGGCCTCGCGTTTATTGCTACGAGCGTTGAGCTGCGCAAAACGCAAAAAATAGAAGTTGAAAAAGTATTGGCGCAGGAAAAAAAGCGTGCCGAAGAAGCGAGTAAGCGCTTGACCCTGCTCTTGGGACAGTTGTCGAACGAAATTCAAGCAGCCCATGAACAAATCGAGAATGCTAACGAGCAAGAAGTCGACGTCTTGAACAAAAAGACGGCGGTGCTCAACGATCGCAAACAAAACTTGATCGATCAACAAGAGCTGTGGCGGGAGATTCAGGAAGTTTACGAGCAGCGCATCAAGGGATTGAGTGATCTGATTGACTACATGACAACCCCTAAGGTTGATTTAAAGCCAGCCTATTCGTGGAAAGAGTTTCGCGATAGCCAGTTGCGCCTTGCAGAACAAAAAGAAAAGGTCGAGGTATGTCAGATCAAGCGTGACAACCTCAAAAAGCAACGCATTGCTTTGAACGAGCGCTTAGCCTCGCTTGAGCGTCAGCGCAGCGTTAAAACCAAAGAGCGCGAACGCTTAATTGCCCAGATTGATCGTCAGGTGGACAGGGAGAAGGGCCGTACCACGCTGCGCTATGAAGGGGATACGATAGCGCAAGAGTTGCTTGCAATTGCTGAGTCGATGGAATCGGTCAAGCTGAATGTTGAAAAGGTTGATGCCGAGACGCGGTTCTGGGAAGACATGAGCGATTTGGAGCAGCAGCGTTACTATCAGTACAAAAACTTGCTCAATCAGATGGAACAGCGCCTGGTGTTAGATCACAGCGATGTCGAGGTTGCTCGCTCAGACTGGAAAAATGAAGCGCACAACGCTTTGATGATTAAAGAAAAGATCAACGCCCTGCGCGAACCAAAGAAGGAAGCCAAAGAAAAGGTTGCAGCTGAGCTTGAGCTGCTCAGACAGAGTTTGACTTCGGTAGCGCCAAGCGACAAAGAGGGCAAGGAACCAATTGAGGCGGTGCTCCTTAAAACACGCATTCGCCGCTTGACGGCCTTGCTACATGCTGCTGA
>RGUK01000548.1 GCA_010027825.1 bacterium | reverse complement strand
CTTTTGCCCCAAGAGCATGACCGAACCTTTACCAAATTGCTTATCAATTTGGGCAAAAGCTACTTCCAGTGCCTTGCTACGTTCCGCGGATGTTTTAAAAACTTGCTCTTCCATCTATTGCTCTTTCGCGTGCTCAGCCTGCACATCTAAAAATCTTTTGTCCTGGAGCTCTATTTTAGCATTTCTGTGCAAAGATGCAATAAAAGCCCCAGCTTGCAGTGAGCCGACTCTGGCTTGCTCATTGGCTGCCGAAACAGCTCGTTTTGCTTCAAAAACCGTCGATTCTGGGTTCTCCATGTCCTTAATCTTTGCCAGATAGAAATTCTTCTCGTGCGTAGCAAAGAGCACATGGTTTGGATTGGCCAGGACGAATAGGCGGTCTCTAATTGCCTTGGGCAGACCACCCTCTTTTAGCTCTTTAGGAGTACGAGCAACTGGGGTGGTAGTCACTGAGCCACCAAGCTGAGCTGCCACTTCTTGCAAGGTCTTTTTGCCAGCAAGCACCCCAGCATGAGCATCTTTTAATGCTCTTTTTGCTAGAATATTTGCTTGATCAACAATATAGTCTTCCCGCACGTGGCTCTTAATCTCTTCAAAGTCAGGAATTTGCGATTTTTCTATCTTGATTACGCGGAAAATGACGTAGGTCTCGCCATGAGCGAAGTACCCGAGACCGTTTTCTCGCTTCAAACCGCTAAAGATCTTGCGAGCCAATGCAGCCTCAAAATCGCCGCCCTTGGCCTCTTCTTCGCCAAGCATTTCGGTCACTTTTGTGGTCAAGTTGTTGCGCTTAATAAACTCTTGAAGCGCTTGCATGTCTCCTTTAGCAGACCGCACGAGTTGCTCCAAGTCTGCGCGCACACTAGCCATAGCTCGTTTTGCTTTAAGTGACTTAACGATATCATCACGCACAGCCTCGAGCGGCTTTTCCGTTGCATTGACACGCTCTACCAACTGAAGAATTTCATAGCCGTGGGCGGTACGGACCAAAGGAGAAACATCACCCGCATTCTTCAAGCGGAAGGCCGCTTTTTCAAACTCAGCATCCTGCGTTCCTTTTGCAAAAAAGTCCATCAGGCCGCCCTGCGCTTTGGTTTTGTCATCTTCAGAATATTGTTTTGCCAGCGCAGCAAAGTTTTTTGGATTAGCCTGAACTTTTTGCAGCACCTCGCTTGCAAGGGCCGGCACTTTCTTGTCTGACGACTTAATCAGTAAGCGACGTACCCTAACCTTAGGGGCAACCCGGTACAAGGTTGCTTTGTGTTTATCATAGAAATGCTGAATTGTAGCCGCATCAATTTCCATGCTGCTTGCAACTGCCTTAGGATCAAATTCCCAATAGTTTGCTTGGCGCCGCTCCGGTTCGCGGTATTTTTCTTTGTTGGTCAGATAGAAGGCGTGCAATTCTTTTTCATCCACAGCCTGCTTTTTTGCTATGGCTAAGAAATGATCTAGGTTGCAAGTTAGCACAGAAAAACTACGCTTTGCCTCTTCGCGAAGTATAGATTCGCGCGCCAAAAATGCTGGGACGTATGCCGTTTGCTGCATGAATTTTAGCAGCATATCGCGTTTGATTTCTTCAGCGCGACGGCTCTCAAATTCTGCCGGCGTCATGGAAAG
>RGUK01000547.1 GCA_010027825.1 bacterium | reverse complement strand
TTTTTCTTCTAATGTATTGTCAAAACTTAATTCTATTAATCCATCTATCAGTATTTGCATCCAAAAAGATATTCTTTCATTTAAGGACGGTATAATTCCATCTATTATGAATTTTCTAATTCCGTTGTCTCCAAAAGCGTCAATCCAAAAATCATAATAAGGATAATCTTTTTCTAAAATTTCCAAATAGTCAGATTTATTTTTTAATTCTTTTTCTTTTTTTTCTTTTTCAATTTCAATTTGTTTGATTATTTCTTTGTAAGGAGAATCGCCATTAAATTCTTCTTTTTTTTCTTTGAGTTGTTTTTTGAGTTCAACAATCTCAGTCTCCATTATTTGTTGTACCACATCGCCCTCTGGCTTTGGAATTTTTAATAATTCACTTATTTCTTGTCTATATTTTTTAATCAAAGCATTTTCTTGCTTAATTTTTAACTCGGCTCCTCTTAGGGAAGCCTCTGTTTTTTCTATTAATTGTTTTTTTTGGTTTAGATTTTCTTTTTTTGAATTTATCAATAAATTTTTTTCTTGGATTGTTTTTTCACAACAATCCAATCTCTGTTTGCTATCTTCTGTTACATGATCATAATTGACTCTGTTTATTATGCCATGACACGTTGGGCAAGTGGTTCCTTCTTTTAAATTTTCCAAATCATTTATCAAATTTAAAATATTTTTTTGTTCAAGTTTAACATTATTTAAATCAAAATTATTATCTTGAATAATATTTTCTAAATTTTGTTTGTCTGTTTTTATTTTTTCCAACTTTTCTAAAACTGCCTGGGATGTGGTCTCTAATTTTTTAATTTTTTCTTCTATAATAATTATTTCTTCATTTAATTTTTCTATATTTTCTTGTGATTGTTGCCAATTTATTAAACGAGAACTTTGATCAAAATCTTCTAGTTCTTTTTGTTTCAATTTAATTTTAGACATCAGAGATTTAAGATCATTTTCTTTATTTTTTTTCCAATTTTTTTCTTGTTCTTGGGTTAAAATAAATCTTTTATTTGCTTCATCTATATTGTCTTTTAGAAGTCTATATTCTGTCGAGGTTTCGGTTATTTTTTTCTTAAGATCTTTTTGAATTTCTTTACAATTTTGATGAAACTGTCTGTATTGATCTAAATTTAAAAGATTTTCAACAATTTGTCTTTTAGTGGCGGCATCTGCTTCTAAAAATGAGTAGTTGTTTGAATCATCAAAGATTGCAACGTTGCAAAAAGAATGATGATTTAATCCTATTTTAGATTCAATAAAATTTTGAGTTTCATCAATTTTACCTAAAGAAATTTTTGTATCATCATCCCAAACATTATCTTTACTTTGCCAAATATCAAGTTTCTGTGTGGCTCCTCCGTCCTTTGTCCTCTTAAATGTTCTTATTAATTTAAAATCATCCCACTTGATCTCTATTTCGCCTTTATCAGCGAGAACATTTAGTATACGATTATTTTTATTTTTAGTTGGACTTTTTATTGTTTTGCCAAATAAACCTATAGAAATTATTTCTTGTATAGATGATTTACCAGCACCGTTACTGGCGGGCAAATCTCCCGTTCCTGGTGCGTCTAAATTTATTCCTTTTAATTGGACTATATTCCCATATTTTTGAAAATT
>RGUK01000546.1 GCA_010027825.1 bacterium | reverse complement strand
GAAGGTGTCAACAAAGTTGCCCTTGGCTTGAGACCAGGTACCGACTCCATGGGTCAGTGCGTTCCATGATTGGTGAAGATGCTTCAGGGCATCGTTGATATTGCTTGAGCTTCCTGAGAGTTCGACACCTTCGCTGAGTAGCGAGGCAAAGATCACTGTGTCAGCGACAATTGAGAGTGTTTCTTCAACAACCTTCCCCAAGTCAATCACAGGTTGGACTGGTTCAACTACCTCAGGTTGCTTCTCTGCCACTGGCTGATCGGCAGTTGTTGTCTGCTGATTAGCATCGCCTTGCTTTTCCTGCACGTCCTTGCTTGCAGCTACCTGCTGAGAAGATGCTCTATCCGCAGCCTCTTTGTCTGCGGCAGCCTTATCAGCAGCCACCTTAGCAATTTCGTCGGCATCCTCAAAGGAGGTTGCCAATCCGCGGCTATAGATGTCCATTTCGCTATCGGTCACGAGCAACATGTTGCCAACATTAGCAGCAAGCTCACTAGCTATTCCTGCCGCTTTGCCGTTAGCCCCTACGATAGCTGACCAGCCGCCGTTAATCATCTCGAGCAAGCAACCCGCATGGTCTATCGCATAAACGACATCCTTGCTCACCGCAGCAACACGGCGCACTGTTTCGCCACCTATTTCTTGCCAGCCACCTTTCCCTTCCTTGCGAATGAAGGCTGAGCCCTGTGGCATAATTACCACTGCGGTACCGTCTTGCGCTGCAGAAACGTAGGATGCTTTGATCGCAGTGCTTGCTTGCCATCCTGTGCTGGCATAGCGATACAAGGTGTTGGTATCAACATCAACCGCATAGATTGCGTCTTTATTACCAACGCTGATGAATTCTAAACCAACAGCGTCGTTGTCAGCTCCATGCTGCATCTTCTCAAAGGATTTAGTACCCCAGTTGTACATGTATGCTTTGCCAGATCCATCAAGCAGGCACATAACACCATCAGACGATACCGAAATATCTTGGATGTCAGCTATTGTCGCACCGCTGCCATCTTTAACTTCCATGGCCACCCATGGGTTTTTAGCAGTGCTTGCCATATCAAGCCGCTTCAAACTGGCATCTTGCTCTTCGTCAATGCACCAGGCCTCTACTTTGCCATCCCTTAAGCCAACCGTTACGCGCGAACTAAACTCCCCCTCAGAGGTGAAATTAACCGGGAAGTTTTCAAGAGCATCAATAGCGGAAAGGGTCACTTGATTGTAAATAACCTGTGTTGTTGACGCAGAAAAGCCAATGTACCAATTCTTCATGTTGTATTTAGGATCAACGTATTCAAGAATCTTCTCACCATTCACAAATGCTTCGATTCTTTTTGCAGCACGGTTAAAAGAAACCATCACATCGATCATTTTATCAACACTTGGGTGCGCCTTATCCACACCAGCCAGCACCACGGGTTTGTCCGTACTACCAGCAAGATTACGCAACTCGCAGCGTGTGCCACCATTGCCAAAAAGCACTAGCTCGTAGTTTGGTTTTCCAGTATTGATATCTTCACTTACACCCATGAGAATGTCGCTTGAGGCTAACGCTTGAAAGCGCACAACGCCAGCTGCTTGCTCTGGTAATTTCCATGCTTCCTTCCAAGTAAAAGAAGGAAACTT
>RGUK01000545.1 GCA_010027825.1 bacterium | reverse complement strand
CCCGCTCACGCTCTACCTGCAGTTTGTCGAGGAATTGCTCGGCTTTTTGCCGGGTAGAAATGGTTTCTGCTTTTTCTAGCAGCCGATCTGCAAGGGTCGATTTGCCATGGTCAATATGCGCTATGATGGAAAAGTTACGAATGCATGACGCATCGAAATCTTTAAGATTAAAATTGGGGATTTTGCTTATGTTCATGGGACAAAAAATCTTTCAGTTACATACGCTCTGGTTTGGAAATACCGAGCAAATCAAGGCACAAACCGAGCGTCTGCTGTACCGCAAACACCATGGTCATACGCAGCTGGGATAGAGCAGATTGCTGCTTATCAATAATCTTATTGCGCGTGTAGTAGGCATGGAGGTGTTGAGCCAACTCGAGAGCAAAATACGAGAGCACGTGGGTTTGGTACGACACCGCTACCGTACGGACAACATCCTGCAGAATGCAGATCTTTTTGAGCATATCAGCATCGTCAGCACCAAAGTGAGCCATGAGCTTACTCAATTCCTCAGGCGTCACCCCCTGCGCTTTCAACTGGTTAATCCAGTCATCAAACCCTTCGTGTGTAGCTCTTTCAAGAAGGCTATTAATACGAACGAAGGCGTATTGAATGTAGTATACCGGGTTTTCATCAGTCTTCTTAAGCGCCGTAGCCAGATCGAAGTCTAACGGCATATCTGTCTTACGATTTAGGTAAAAGAAGCGGGCAACATCAGCGCCAACCTCGTCAATAACATCGCTCAGCTTAGTAAACTTGCCAGCCCGTTTTGACATTCTGACGGCAACATCGTTTTCCTTAATGGTCACCAGCTGGTACAAGATAACCTGCAGTTGTTCTGGATTGTACCCAAGCGCTTCCATCGTCGCCTTCAGGCGCTTGACGTAGCCGTGGTGGTCATGTCCTAGGATGTCGACCAACAAATCGTAGCCACGGTCAAATTTATCTTTGTGGTAGGCGATGTCTGCGGCAATATAGGTCAACTCACCAGAGCTTTTGCGCACTACCCGATCTTTGTCATCCCCAAACTGGGTAGAACGGAACCACAGCGCCCCGTCTTGATCGTAAGCAAGACCACGCTCCTTAAGCAAATTCAGCGCTTTTTCCACCGAGCCATCATCGTGCAAATTTTTTTCTGAAAACCAACGGTCAAAGGTGATGCGATAGCTAGCAAGGTCAGCCTTGATCAAGTCTAAAAGGTTTTCCTTTGCGTACATTTCAAAAAATATGTCAGGCTTTGCTTGAACTTCCTGCCCATGTGCAGCAACGCAGTCAGCGGCAAGGTCAACTAGGTACTCTCCCGCATACCCCTCCTCGGGGAGCTCAGCAGCCACGCCAAGCTGCTGCAAGCAGCGCGCCTTGAGCGATTGGCCCAAAAGCTTTATCTGGTTTCCTGCATCGTTGATATAAAATTCCTTATCAACCTGATGGCCCAAAAAGCTCATAACCCGAGCAAGGGTGTCCCCCACAATGCCCCCTCTGCCATGGCCTAGGTGCAAGGGGCCGGTCGGATTGGCACTGACAAACTCGATCAGCACCTTTTTACGTGGTTCATGCTCATCCAGGGTGAAGAAAGCGCCCTGTTGACTAAGCACTTGGTAGAAAAGCTCCTCATGAGCA
>RGUK01000544.1 GCA_010027825.1 bacterium | reverse complement strand
AAGAAGTAGAAAGCGTAGCCTCGTTCTTGCGGGCGCAGCGCAAACCACAATATATTGTTTTTGATGAGGCAAGCGTACGCGGTGCTTTGCAGCAAGAACAGTACGATGATGATTTGTACGGACAGGTATGTGACTTTGTGCGCGGGCTGGATGAGATTTCCATCTCCATGCTGCAGCGGCAATACCGCATTGGGTTTAACCGCTCTGCACGCTTGATTGAGAAATTAGAGACTGATGGGATTATCGCGCCAGCGCAGGGAAGCAAGCCACGCAAGGTGATTCGTTAGTTGACAATTATCTCAAAAAATTTAATTTCTTGCGGTAGTCGCTTTTTAGCGGTGCAGGGTAAATCATTCTTGCTAGCTCTCATCCCCCGATTGCTTACACACTCGGGAGGAAGGGAACAACCGCTCGCCCTGATCCTTCGATTGCTTACGCACTCAGGAGGAACATAAAAACCGCTCGTCCTGAGCTTGTCGAAGGAGCTTGCCGGTTTTTGTCGAAGGGTTTTATTGAGCGGCCTAGTTTTACTTAGCAATTATTGTTATGCCGTGAAAGGCATTCCTGCAAGAAATATGAGTTGATAGTAAACGAATAGCTCGTTCAGACCCTTCGACAAGCTCTGGGCAAGCGATTTCAAGATGCGCAGGCGTTAGCTGTTGTTCGGATGCGGACAGCGTCTTAAGCCCCGCGTACTGGAGCAGCATGCAGTTACGCAGATCTTTCCTGACTACAGCGCTACCCGAAGCGCAGTACTACTATGGCACTACGCCTTACCGCGCCGATGATGAAGCGTTTTGGCAACACCTAGATCAGATGCGTGACGTCGACGTAGCCCTTGATTCACGCCAGCTGCAACCAGGTGAGCTTTTTATTGCGCTCAAAGGTGCGCAGGTTGATGGGCATAATTTCCTGTCAAACGTGCTTGAGCAAAATGCCGCAGGGGCGCTTATTGCTGCTGATCGAGTTCACCTCCTGGGGCAGTGCAAACAGGAATTGTTGCAGGATAAAGTGTTTATTGTGGTGCCCGACACGCGCGATGCTTTCATTGCGCTTGCAAAAGCACGTCGCGCAGAATTGCGTTGCCCCGTAGTTGGGATTACCGGTTCAGTGGGCAAAACGACTACTAAAGAAATGCTCGGCTCCATCCTACATGCCGCAAAGGTCCCTGCGTACATTTCCTTCAAAAATTACAACACCGATTTGGGGATTTCATACAACCTCTTGCGTGTGCCGGCCAATGTTCAGGCGGTGGTCCTAGAAATGGGGATTAATGGTAAGGGCGAAATGGATGTCTTGGCTGACATTGCACGGCCTTCAATTGCCGTCATCACCTGCATTGGTCATGCCCACCTGGGCCCGCTGGGGGGCTCCTTGCACGGTGTCTCGCATGAGAAACGTCAGATCTTTTCACGCTTCACGCCCGATTGTGTGGGCGTCATCAACGGTGACCAAGAGCTGCTGACTGATGTGCACTACGCGCATCCGGTGGCCAAGTTTGGTATGAAAACTAAAAACCAGGTCCAGGCGCGCAAGGTGTGTGTGGTGGTGGGAGAGACCGATCACACGTTCTATACGCAATTTACGCTTAAATGGTATGAGCGCAAATCGCCCGTGCGT
>RGUK01000543.1 GCA_010027825.1 bacterium | reverse complement strand
CGGTGATAGTGCCGATGCGGATGAGGAACTGGCGTTCAGAAGCACCAACGCTCTGAATGACTGAGTCTTTCCAGCCGCTATCGCTAATAACGCCACGGATCTTGCCGATGTCCTCTGGCTTTTCAAACGAGATGTGCAATTCAGTGCCGCCCGTAAAGTCAATGTGATAGGCAAAGCCCCCCTTCATAACATAGGCAGCAGCGCCGACTACAAAATAAAGGACAGAAATTACCAACCAGAAGTAGCGGTACTTTAAAAAGTCAAACCGGTACTTAACCTGCTCTGCAGCTGATGACAGCATAATCTCTCCGTTCTGTTACCGCCTTATTGTGCGATCTGTAAAACAGATACAAACTTTCTCCCTTTAAAGCCAGTGTGATACTTCACCTGACCTGTGGTGCAGGCGAACAGGGTATCATCACCGCCACGCATAACGCCGTTACCAGGATGAATTTTTGTGCCACGTTGGCGTACCAGAACTTCGCCGCTGTTTACCACTTGTCCATCAAAGCGTTTGCAGCCAAGTCGTTTGGATATACTATCGCGGCCGTTACTAGTAGAACCACCGCTTTTACTCGTTGCCATGCTAAATCCTCACGAATTAAATAATGTGGGAAAAACCGACTATTGTTCTGTGCTCAGACAGTTAAGAAAAGTGAGCAAAACTCGCAAAATAGTCTGTCCTTTTTTTGTTAAATTGTCAAAGACATTTTGGCCGTTTCTGGCGGGTCACCTTGAGGGGGACCTCCCACTGGACGACGCTGCCCATTTCAGTTTGTACTATTTTCTCTACCGCTGGCAGCTCATCGTTCGGTACCTCGACCACTAGCTCGTCATGGATTTGCAGGATCATGCGTGCCGCCAACCCCTCTTTTTTAAAGCGTTGGTCGATGTTGATCATAGCAATCTTCATGATTTCTGCTTGGGTGCCCTGCACGGGGGTGTTGGTTGCCATCCGCTTGCCAGCTTCCTGCAGGGTTCTGTTGCGCTCAGCCAGCTCAGGAATGTAGCGGCGGCGTCCCATGAAGGTTTCTACGTATCCGTCAGCAGTAGCCCGTTCTATGGTCTTTTCTATCCAGCTGGCTACTTTGGGAAAACGCTGGAAGTACTTCTCGATGTAGGCCTTGGCTTCCCCTTGCTTGATGCCCAAATCCTTGGCTAGGCCGTAGGGGGTTACCCCGTAAATAATGCTAAAATTGATTCGTTTGCCTAACTGGCGTTGGTCGTGGGTGACTTTGTCGACCGGTACATCAAAGAGCTGGGCCGCCGTTTCAGCGTGAATGTCATGCCCTTCCAGGAATACCCGCATCAGGGTAGGGTCTTTGGAAAGATGGGCTAAAATGCGAAGCTCTACCTGGGCATAGTCGGCGGAGAGTAGGACGCTGCCCCGGGGGGCGTAAAATGCTTCCCGGATTTGCATTCCAAAGCCCTCTGAGGCTGGAATATTTTGCAGGTTGGGGTCAGAGCTGGAAAGCCGGCCGGTAACTACCAGCGTTTGGCTGAAGCTGGTGTGCACGCGGCCCGTGTTTGGATTGATGAAGGTAGGGAGGGGCTCCAGGTAGGTGGTTTTCAACTTGGTCAGTTCACGATGCTGCAAGATAAGGCCTGGAATAGGGTGAA
>RGUK01000542.1 GCA_010027825.1 bacterium | reverse complement strand
AGCTGGATATGAATGTGTGCTGAATCAAAAAGCTGAGCTTTGAAAAAATTTCCTGCGGGCTAAAAGTAAACCGCTCTCCAAGAAAGATTCCTTCTTGTATTCAATAAGGGGATTTTTCTGGCCCATACCGCGCAATCCAATGCCTTCGCGCAGATGATCTATGTTTTGCAGGTGCATGCGCCATGCCCGATCAATGGTCTCTAGCAACACCCATTTTTCAGCTTGCAAGCCAAGCTCATCATCGCGGGTAGCACGTTGACGCTCATATTCTTCGGTCAAGAACTGCGTAATTTGTTCCTCAGCAACGCTAGCGTGGCCAAAGTCAAATCCACGCGCCAAGAAAGCATCCTGCGGAATGGTGGTTAAATGTTCAAGCACGGTGACGAGCTCAGTACGCCCTTCGATGCTGCATGAGTTATTAGGACAGTGAAGCGAGAAAAGTTTATGCAAGATATCTGCAATCATATCCCGCACAATGCCCAATACTTGGTCAGATCCTTCAAGGATGTCGCGGCGGTAGCGATAGACGACCATGCGCTGTTGGTTAAGCACGTCATCATACTCAAGCAGGTGCTTGCGAATATCAAAGTTATGCTTTTCGACCCGCTCTTGGGCTTTTTCAATGCTACGCGAAACCATGCGGTGTTCGACAGATTCGCCCCGCTTCATGCCAAAGCGCTCCATCGTTTTTTTGACGCGGTCCCCGCCGAATATACGCATCAAGTCATCTTCGAGCGATATGTAGAACTTGGAAGACCCAGGATCTCCCTGCCGACCCGCACGACCACGCAGCTGATTATCGATGCGGCGACTCTCATGACGTTCAGTACCAATGATGCGCAATCCACCGGCATCCTTGACGCCTTCACCAAGCTTAATATCGGTACCACGGCCAGCCATGTTGGTTGCAATGGTTACCTTGCCGCGCTCGCCCGCTTCCTTGACGATATCGGCTTCACGCTCATGCTGCTTGGCGTTCAACACGTTGTGGGGAATGCCGTTCCGGCGAAGCAAGTTGCTCAAATGCTCTGACGCTTCAATAGCAATTGTGCCAACCAGTACTGGCTGGCCACGTTTATTACAATCTTTAATATCTTCAAGCACTGCTTCATCTTTATCTTCACGCGTCAGGAAGACTACATCAGCCTGATCATCACGCACGACAGGCTTATTGGTTGGCACCACTACTACCGGCAGCTTATAAATTTTCCAAAATTCTGATGCTTCTGTTTCCGCAGTACCAGTCATGCCAGCCAATTTTTTGTACAGACGGAAATAATTTTGCAAGGTGATAGATGCCAGCGTTTGATTTTCGCGCTCGATCTTAACGCCTTCCTTGGCTTCAAGTGCTTGGTGTAACCCGTCACTGTAGCGGCGACCGGCAAGGATGCGTCCGGTGAACTCATCAACAATAAGCACTTCATCGTCGTGCACAACATAATCAACGTCGCGTTTGTAGATGGTATTTGCACGCAAGGCCTGCGTGACATGGTGGAGTACTAGAATATTTTCAGGGGCATACAAGTTATCGATGCGTAAGACCGCTTCGATTTTATCATTACCCTCTTCAGTCAAGTGGACAGAGCGAGCCTTTTCATCAATCTCATAATCACCCTCGCC
>RGUK01000541.1 GCA_010027825.1 bacterium | reverse complement strand
CAGAACATCCTGAATCTTGATCCATGTGGCCTCGCTCTCGGGGTCTCTCTTTATGAGTCCGAGGGACTGATCGAATGCGACCTTGAGCGCCATCAGCTTGGCAAAATTCACTATCTTGGCGAGAAAGTAGTCCCTTGTCTCCAGGCCAGGGACGTACTTCTTGTATATCAGTTCCGTCTCGGCGGTGTACTGGAACCTCGCCTGCTCGTCTTTGTGGGCGGTCTTGTCCTTGATCTCCTGCATGACCAGGGTCTTTGCAGGAATGGCCTTGTAAGAATCTATGTGATCAAAAAGTATGCGACACACGAGCTGGTGTCGCTCGTCCACGAAATAAGTGGGCCTTATCAAATCCCTGCACTGGGTCGCAAACCAACGGTCATTGAGCAAGAGTCCGATTATTGTTCTTTGGAACTCCTCGTCCCACTTGTATTTTTCATCGGGGTTGTCATCGGGGTTCGTGAGTTTATTTAGTTCCGCCTGCTCGGCGTCCGACAGAGGCTCGTCTTCAAATTCATGCATGTCGTAACCTAGTCGCGTCCGATTCAGTTCTCAAATATTCTGTTGTGGGTGTTGTTCACTCTAACAAATTTGCAGCACTTGCTCAAGTCCTTCAGGTTTTCAGTGCCGACATACGTGCAAGTACTCCTGAGGCCTCCTAGAATCTCCTCTATGGTCATCTCCACCGACCCCCTGTAGGGAACTTTGGCACTGCGTCCTTCGCTCGCCTTGTACCTCGCCTTCCCTCCGTTGAATTTCTCCATGGCCTCGTCGCTGCTCATGCCGTAGAACCTGAAGGCCTTCTTATTGCCAGACTCATCAACCTCCCATTCGCCCTCGCACTGGTCATGGCCACTGAGCATGCCCCCGAGCATTACAAAGTCCGCTCCCGCTCCGAAAGCCTTTGCAACATCGCCGGGGCATGTGCATCCGCCGTCCGCACAGATGTGTCCCCGCAGGCCGTGAGCGGCGTCCGCACACTCTATCGTGCTTGAAAGTTGGGGGTATCCCACCCCAGTCACCAGCCTCGTCGTGCACGCGGATCCCGGACCTATTCCTATTTTAACAATATCCACACCGCCCGAAAGCAGAAGTTCCTGCACCATCTCGGGCGTGCAGACGTTGCCCGCCATCAACACGCTCCTCGGCAAGATGTCGCGGAGCCTCTTGCACTTCTCCACGAAGAACCTCGTGTAGCCGTTGGCCACATCAAGGCAGACGTGTCGGGGGTCGCCGTGCCTGCCCCTGAATTCCTCCAGCTTTTCAAAGTCCTCGTCCTTTATGCCCAGCGTGTAGAAAGCCTCGTTATCATTGAAGAAGTCAGCGAGTTGGACAGTGGAATAGTGCTTGTGGAGGCAGACGGGCATATCGTATTCCGCAAAAGCCTTCGCCATGGCGAAGGTGCCGACGGTTGACATGTTTGCAGCCATTATGGGAACGCCCTCCCATTCAGCGCCCGAGTTCAGAAATTTGAAAGTTCTGTGCAGGTTCACATTTCTCCTGCTGGGGGACTCGCTGGTAGCTGGCGAGGGTCTGGATGAAAACCGCGCGAGCAGGGCTCACTTCCGCCGCAGGACAGCGTTGGGCCCCACGATCGGAAGACGGACCGGTGGGACGATTAAT
>RGUK01000540.1 GCA_010027825.1 bacterium | reverse complement strand
ATCAGCACGATGCGGCCATCTTTGGTGGCAAACCCATCGATGCGGGAAAGGGTTGAAAACCCTAGGACAGCGGTGGCTTGATGGCAGGCTGCAACGATCCGCTCTGCTGTTTCTGGTGTGCAGCGGGCTGGCGTGATTTTCAAGGCCCGTCCAGGCATGTACTTCTGCTCGTAGTCAAAAAAGGAACTTTCTTTTTCAATGACCACTTCAGTGAGAGGTAAGGAAAACCAGGTTCGACTAACAATCCCGTCTACATTTTTTATCTTTTCCAACGAAACGCATACAAACTCCATGCCCTCAAGTGCCTCTTCCACGATGACAGGTTGGGTACGGCGTGCATCGGCTGTTGCGGCAAGGGTGATTGCTGGCATTAACGCTTCGGGCGTTTTTACCAGTGTTATGCCTAAGCTAGAGCCTTCATGCACCGGCTTTACAATCACGGGCAATTGGACGCCCACCGTAGCTAGTTGCTCGAGCAGGATGGTTGGAGAAAGATCGGCAAGGTGCGTTGGTTGAATCACGAGGCCGCGTGCAACATCTACTCCTGCGCTGGCAAGAATTTGTTTTTGGGTTGCTTTATCCATCCCCACAGCACTGCCAAGGACTTTGGTGCCCAAGTAAGGAATGCTAAGCACTTCCAGCATGCCTTGCAGAATGCCGTCCTCGCCATAACGGCCATGTTGAGCGATATATACAAAGTCGACGCGCTTCTTGAGCTCGTCCCAGGATAGCCGCTCAGCCTCTGTCTCTAGACGGTGCAAGAAGTCGCTTATTTTACCGCGGTGCAGAAAGTGTTGAGGCAAAATAAATAGCGAGCCGGTGTCGGTTTGAAAAATGGGAATAACTGCATAGCGACCAGCGTCTAGATGATCGCAGATGGTACGACCGGAATTGAATGAAACTTCACGCTCAATGGAGCGACCTCCCATGAGAACTCCGACGCGGAGCTTCTGTTTAATCACGCGGCTATCCCTTTGCAAGCAAGCTACTTCTACTGACAGGAGGCGTACAGTTGCTTCAGCGCCGTGACAGGATCTGGTTGGCCGAAGATGGCTGTAGCGATGGCGGCGTGTTGAATGTGGTGCTCACGCACCAACGGCAATGTTGTCGCATTAATGCCACCATCCAAGCAAAGTATAGCATGATTTTGTGTGACCTGCTGCATTTTTCTGATCGTAGGAATCTTATTTAAAACGTCGGGAATAAATGTTTGTCCTGAGAACCCTGGGTAGACGGTCATGAGCAAAATCATGTCGAGCATTGGCAGTAGCTCATGCATTTTTTCCGGGGCTGTATTTGGATTTATAGCGATGCCTGCGTGTATTCCACTGTCTTTGATGGCGTCAATAATAAGCTTGGCATGTGCATGGTCGCGAATTGCTTCGTAATGAAAGATGATGCTATCACCGCTTTGCAGCTTCAATCGGCTGATCCACATTTCAGGATTATCGACCATGAGATGGATGTGTAAGGGCAGGGGAGTTGCTTGGCGGATAGCGTTTATAAATACAGGCCCCCACGTTAAATTGGGTACAAAGTGATCGTCCATGACATCTAAATGGTAGCCGTTGCATAGGCGATCGAACTGCTGCAATGTTTTTTCCAGTGTTAGTACATTAGA
>RGUK01000055.1 GCA_010027825.1 bacterium | reverse complement strand
ACTGAATAGGTGTCCTCTTCGCGTGGGTTACGCACAATCAACGTCAGACGCACTCCCGGCGGGAAGAGTCTGGCAAGTTGACCCATCTTCTTATCAAAGGCCCGTTGTGCCAACTTATCCTTTAACGACATCTTTTTTCTTTCTCTTGATTTGTCCCATTTGACTAAACAAGTCGGCCATCACACTCGTCTCACTTTCAGGAGTTTTGGCAGCACCGTCCAACACCCGTTCAACGACTGATTGTTTCTTCAAAATAACCCTCACCAACTGTTCATCAATAGTGTCTTCGGCCACCAGATACCAACACGTCACGTGGTCCTTTTGACCAATCCGGTGAAGGCGGTCTTCGGCCTGAATCATAACCCCCGGCGTCCAGTCTGTCTCCACAAAGACTACGTTACTTGCTGCCGTAAGAGTCAAACCCGTTGAACCGGCCGCAATCGTAGCCAACGCCACCCGTACATCTGGATTCGTTTGAAACATATCCACGTGCGTCTGGCGTTGTTTCTGTGTCTCGTCACCGGTGATGAGGACGGTATTGATTTTTGCCTCATCTAAAAACGTTTTGATGACGCCGACTGTCTCTTTGTGGTGGCAGAAGATGAGAAGTTTCTCTTTGGGGTTTTCCTCTAAGAAGTCCGTCAACCACGTCTTTGTGGCGTCTATCTTACCGGCCACTGCACACCGGCGGATTTGTGAGATGCGGGCAATATCACTGACGTTGATAGCCTCTTTCTCGCCGGTGACGTTTGTCCACATATCATCTGCGCCGGCTTCAACCCGAACATACTCAGGGCGATTGGTGATGGGGAGGGGTACGAGTACCCGTTGTTTGGGTGGTAAATCTAAGCAATCCTCTTTCTTAGCCCGGTGCATGACGAGTTTGGAAAGGATTTGGTGCAATTCGTCAAGGTGTGATGAGCCATCAAACATCCACCCGAATGGGCCCTTCTTGGCGTTACAGTAGCGCCGTGCATAGCCCATAAAGTTATCCCACACATCTGGCCGCAACATATTGAGGACGGGGAACAGTTCGGCAGGCTTGGCCACAACCGGAGTGCCTGATAACATGAGAACGGCCGGAATAAATTTCACCAACTTACGCACACCTTTGGTGCGTTTTGTTGTGTTGGTCTTGAGGTAGTGACACTCATCACAAATTAAAAGGTCTGGACGCCACGGTCCGGTCTGGCGGAAACTTCCGATAAAACCTTCACGGGTAGCCATCGTGTAGCCCATGATGAGTACGGCGTTTGGTAAATTATGGAATTCTTGGAGGGCCGTGCTGCGGTCTGTACCGGCCGTGATGACAATGATGGGGCGGTCGGTGAACTGTTGAAACTCACGTTTCCAGTTAATCCGAAGGTGTTCCGGGCAGATGACAATGATGCGGCCCAGTGGGCGCCCGCCGGTACCTTTGAGATGTTCGGCAATATAGATGGACGTGGATGTTTTACCGGTGCCTGGGTCGTGCGCCAAGATGCCACGGCAATGGAATTTAGTTGCCCATGTTCTTGCACCATCCATTTGGTGTGCATACATGGCGCGGTCGGCAAGGAAACCTGTTTTGTGTTCTGGCATTTTTCTGTTCTCAGTTGGGTTGTCAGCAATCTAGCAAATTTGGATAGGTGTGTCAAATAAAAAAGAGAGGGCCCCAGAGAAAAGCCCCCTCACCCAACTGCCCTACTCTAAGAGTAAGGAGCGTGCCTCTAGGGCACATGGGTATACTTACACAACAAAAAAGATTGTGCAACTCCCTTCTGGACAAGTTATAAATTTTCTGTAACCATCTTCAAACCCAACACCTAAAAAAGAGATAAGAGAAAATGACCGTACAATTCAATCATAATGATTTGAGGATACTTGCCCAAGCTATATGGGCTTCACCAGGGGAAACAAAGTTTTTTATCGGTTGCACACCATCTCCAAAAAACAAACAAATTGCCGAGGAAAAGGAGGCTGGCGGGTGTCCCCCGGCGCAGATACCTGTTGAGTGTCGGGCCGGATGGTGGGGGTTTCATAGCAAGGACACGCCATCGGCTTTAAAATTGATTGGGAGTGAACAGGGCAAACGTAATCTTTATGTAAAGATGGCACGTTATCAGCGCACGGCCAATCGCCCACACCATGAGACGATTGCACAGATTGGTTGTGTATGGCTGGACATTGATACCTATAAAAAGATTGAGCATTTTAACGGCAATAAAGAAGAGGCCAAAGCGACCGCGATAAAAGTTTTGAAAGAACATGCCAAACTACCACCGTCAGTTATCATTGATTCAGGCGGCGGCGTGCAGGCGGTGTGGACTCTCCAAGCCCCGGTCACAAGTGATGAGGACTTCATAATTGTTGAGCGCATTAATCAACAATTAGGACGAGTGTTCGGCGGGGACATGGGGGTGTGGTCACGGAACTCCGGCCTACGTTTACCGGGGTCATTGAATTTAAATCATGGTCAGCCGCGACTTGTTTCCGTTTTGGAAACAACCGGCAGCGTTTACAGTCTCACGGAATTGCACGATTGGTTGAAGAATGAAATACCCATCTACCCTGAGATAAAAAATTTAGATTTAGATGATGAGACAAAAGAAATCCTCAAAGCCAAAGCGGCCACCGAAGCACTCACCCAGCCTGAACACAAGTCAAAACTGACAGATGATGAGTGGGAGAAGTTGGTGGAGAGTTTGGCCGTTAAGGGTGGTGATAACCCTTATGGTGGGAGAAACCACGCACTCACACGGCTGGCCGGTAAGATGTTTACGATGGGAGCTTCGGTCGAGGACGTGATTAAATTTGTTGTGTCTAAAGGCTGCAACCTCAGTCAGCAGGAAATCAAACGTGTCGTTGAGTCAGTAGCCCGCACGAGAGAACGCACCGAAGATGTGAAGATACCCCGCACTCAGGCCGAGAAACCGATTGTAGAGGCGTCTGGCGATGAGGAAACTGATACAGATGAAGTAGTTTTACCCGAAACACCCCAACAAGTAACATCAGAAGAGCAGTCTTCGAAGTTAGTGCGCTTGGATGATTTGGTGCCGGGTATCTATCCTCGACCTGGGTTTGACCCAACCAGCGCCGCCTGCCAACTGTACCAGTTGATGAACAAGCCGCCTAAAAAGAAAAAGGCCAAGAAGGATGACGAGGAAGAAGAGGTTAAGGTCCCAAAGAAACTGACCTTTGTTGACGTGATGAGCCTGACCCTCAAAGCCTTTGATGAGTGGTCCAAGTATTTTGGTATCCGGTTAATGAACTTTCGTGATGAATGGTATGTTTATGACCCGGCCAGAGGGGCTTGGTACACCCAACCAAAACTTTTTATCGAGCGCATCATCTCGGTTTTCTGCCTAGATATGGCTCCCAATAAGCACCAAAAGAAAGATATAATCAACGAGATATATACTCACATCCATCGGGCCACATTAAAGCTGGATGACCCTTGGATGCAACCGACTTTTCGCAATGTGATTTTGTGCAAGAATGGCGTGGCGATTGACATAGATAAGAATGAACAGATTCCCACGTCTCCAGACTTGATGATTAAAGCCGAGGACGTGTTTGAGGCGGAATGGAATCCGGCCGCACAATGCCCCGTGTGGGATAAGACAATCACCGGCATTGTTGGCGCACACCCGAAGGACGAACAGGAACGCGTGCGGATTTTGATTGAAGACTGCATGAGTCAAATCATCATCAGACGTAACAGGCCGCGTTCAATCAGCAAGGGTCTTATTCTTCTCGGCCCAAAGTCTACAGGTAAATCAAAAATCCTTGAGGCCGTGCGGGCGGTGTTGAATGAGAACATGGTGACATCGGCCGGATTGGCCGCACTAGACGGGCAGTTCGCCGGACTGCCTCTGTATGGAAAAGCGGCGTGGTTGACTGACGAGTTACCGCACGATGGTAAGCCGGTCCATGATGACTGGTTGAAGCGTCTCATCACCAATGAGCCCGTCACCATTAACCGCAAATTTAAAGACCACTGGCACGGCCGGTTGAACTTGGTGATGATGTTCGCCACCAACGACATGCCGGACATGAATGACCAATCACAAGCCCTGATGGACAGGATGTTGGTTATTCGCTGCCAGAATCAGTTCAAAGAAGGTGAGAGAGACGAATACCTTACTGAGAAACTCAACAATGAGAAGGCCGGTATTTTGCAGATGTTAGTGCGTGCTGCCAACCGTTTGCGGCAGCGCGGCCACTTTGATGTGCCCACCCAAATTAAGACTGACATGGTGGACATCAGTGAGAATCAGAATGACTTTGGCCACTTCGTCAAACACGCCTTCGAAGTCGGGCCAAGTCAGCGGTATATGCTCAACACCGATATTCGTATTGCGTTCTTCGGCTATCTCCGCATGAAGTATGGGGAACACGAGGCCAAGATTACGCGGGGTATCTTAAGTCGCCTCCAGGCGGAAATCAGCAACCGTTTCCCCAACCTTAAAACCGAGATGATGCACGGCCGCGAGGACTTTAGACGTTATGGGATTCTGCCAACGGGTTTATTTACCACGTGGTATGATGCCGGGTATAAGGCTGAGAACAACGGTAGTAAGACCAACCAAGAGATTTTAAAACACCTATCGAAGATAGACCAACCAGAACTGAGGGTCGTGGGCAAATGAAGAACGTTGATGAAGTATTAAAGAAAACCGTCACTCAATATGGTGAAGTAATAGACGGTCGCCGGATACCGGCTACACGCGCAACTATCACACCAAAGGCGTCATTGGGTTTGAAGAAGAAACAAGCACTCCTCGCCGCCGAAACCAAAAAAGCCATAGACAATTACATCTCGGCCCAGTGTCAGAAGATGCTGCAACAGCACATTACTGAGGCCATCGTCCGGCCACCGGTACTGCCTGGAGTCGTCAACCTCAAAAATAAAATGACTGCCGAGGAGATGGACAGGTTGTATCCTGAACTTCCGCAACTTGCCACCACCTTGGCCAGCCTCGTGGCGGATAAGGTTGTTAAACAACTGACAACAGACTTTGCCAATGATGTGAATGGTTTCTTTGATGGGAATGGGGCACCCACTCTGCCCACAAGTCCGAACTCAATGGCCTTCTTGACTCAGCCCATCCGCCAGACAGGGGCCACTCTGCCGCCGGCGGGTTTGGTGATGGTGATGGATATTTTCAGATTGAGTGCCGTGCAACTGGCCAACCTCTTCCGCATCAGTGAACCTACCGTTGTTGACTATATGACGGGGCGGCAGATTGTGCCACTCGGCATCACTGAATATTTCCAGATGCGGGTAACGCGTTTGATACGTGGCTTGGCAGGAGTGACAGGGACGCCGGTGATGACCAACCACGACATCTTCTTTGAGGAACTGGAGGAAGACCAGTACAAACGACTGATGGAGGCCATCAAATACTTTACTGACCCGCACTTTGCGTCTGTCGTTGATAAGGCAAAGACCAACGCAGAAAAAGTTGCGGCCGAGGAGGCCAAGCGCATTCGAGAAGAGAATGAAAAGAAGATTATGCAGCAGGAAAAATTCCCTTGTCAAGGTTCTGTATTGCATTGTGGACATCCTCTTTGCCAGCGGAAACCCCACGTGATTGGTATCTTTCGTCTGCCATGGTCCGTTTTGGTGCAAAAGTATAAATTAATACGTAGTGTTGTCAGAATCTGATTCCAATTGATTTAATATCTGTTCAACATCCAATTCGGTGGTTTTTAATTTGTCCTTGCAAAAAAAAGTGAAGGTGGACACGACACCCTGCCCAGGCATGGCGTTGACTTGCTCCATCACCACTCGCACCGGACGGTTCTCTTCACGTCCCACTCTGATTAAATCAAAGAGTGTGTAGGCGAGTTGCGTGTGGTCAAGGTGGCTGCGGTTTTTGCCGGAAGAGGTGGAGATGTTGAAAGTCGGAAATTGAATAATTTTCAGTGTGTTATGTTTGGTATCCAGCAGGGCTAAAGCACCTGACACGCCTGGGTCTACACCAATAAACATCATGACTTGGGCTGCCTCACTGATAAGTTATTGTTGTGGTACATGGTTTTAATTGAACACAACAATTTGGCCGGTGTCAATTGGCCAATCGGTATACGTCTATAACCTAAAATCTTTTTCGGGTAAGCACTCATGCCAGTCCACAAGGATGTTCAGTAACCCAGGCATGTTCTCAAGCGTTTTAGCGAGTTCTACAGGTGATGCTTCCATCGGGAACTTGCGTGTTCGAAAACTCACTGTGACGCCCGTGTGGGGCTCCATGACGGTGATGAAAAAACTCCAACTGTAAAAACGTTTAAAGGCGTAGTGGTCTATGAACTCTCGCCGCATGTCGTAGCGGAGGTAGCGTGGGATTGCACCGCGCACGGGGTCCCGTGGGTTTCTGGCAAACCGACTGTTGCTTTTATTTAAGTTTGTGCCAAACATCTGGCTTCCCCAAATTCACACCAAGTTTCCAAAAATATCCAGGCTTATCATAGGTGACGACTTCATCCCGTTGGTTATCTATAATGTAGGTGCGGCCCCCACTGTTGAGCGTGGTGACTATGTGTTGTTGCCCGCCGCGTTGTTCGCCGACTGCCAAACCGAGTTTCTCCCTTGGTACCCCCGCCGCCAGCAAGGCTCTCGCGGTTGTCATGGCGTAGTCATCACAGTCCCCGGCGAACCGTGCGTCTGGCTTTGAGAAATCTACAGTGTGTGGTTTCCATATGATGTCTGTTGACTGATTTTTAGGGGCTATATAATCAAAACGGCTGAGGTAATCTTTGTGGATTTTCTGTGCTATCTCCAAGGCACGCACGTCATCTAGGGTCTGTGTAGGGGAGACACCGTTGAAAAGACCGGGCTTTGAGGCGAACCACGCCAAAGGCGCATTCTTACCTGTATCACTTACAAAAACATCACCAAACGTAAGTTCCTTTGAAGACCTAAAGTTACTGGCCAAGTTCTTAAAAAAACTCATGATGCTTTTCCACATTTGATGGAAGGGTAACACAATCATAATTGAAGGCAAAGGCCCCCGGTTAAGGGGGCCCCGCTTATTACTTGTAGGTTCGTGTGATGATAACGAACCCGCTATCGGCCCTGACGGTCGCCGTTCCGCTCCGAATCTCATGCTCAAGAGTTTCGAGTTGAGACTTGGTAAGTACGCGTTCCAGCATTTTCAGGACCGTGTTTATATCAGCCGTTACCGTTAGGTGGGTCATTGGTGTGCCTACCGTTGAAAAGTCTCCCAGCCTTCACGGCGGTCAGGCACTTAGGCCCGATGCCGCGATTGACGCTCTCGGCACTCCGCAGTTCCCTGCGGCATACCGCACAGCGGCAAACGATGTTTGGTAGTTCGAGTTGCTTCTGCATGATGGCCTCCGCCATTGCGACAACATCCTCTACGTTCCACATCCCTTTGCTGCGGTTGAAGATACAGCAGACAATTTGGATGTTATCCGCTTGGTACCCGATAGTGTTGTCTATTCTATCGAGACTTGCGCGGAATGGGAGGTCAACCCCTCTTGCGGGCTTGGCCCGATGGTCAAAGGGGATGCCGGTGACTGCACACACCCCGGCCATCACTGGCCGAAGGACATCGTTGTACTTCAAGTTGAAAGTCAGCCCACGTTTTCGGGCCTTAGTCTTGGCGCTATTGTAGAGTCTCCATGCAACCTCCTCAGGTTCCAATGGTTCGGCCACAATATCGCGCCAATTCTCACGGCGCTTCATGGTCAACTCCTGAAAAGGTTCGGTGGCTCTTCTGGTGTGTCCACCCCTAAACCCACACTTTTGAAAATGTGGGCTCCGGGCTGGGCGCTCCTCCTACCCTTAGAAAGTTTTCAACACGTAAGACGTAAAGTAAAGTGTTTTTGTACCGTTCTTACTACCCTTGTCGCGCACTTTGGCACAGTCAATCTCCCCGGCGTTCACCAAGTCATTCAAAATGCGTAACGCGGTTGACCACCGCTTGCCCCAAAGTTCTTTAACTTCGGCCACCCCCGCGATGGGACCTTCATTCAGCCGGACTTTAATGTCGTTACGTAGGTCCTTTGGAGTGCGGACTTTAGACGACTGAATCATTAAACTGTGTGCAACACGTGAGGCCAGAATGCTGTGGGCTCGTGGGTGTTCATCAATGGCTGCGCGGAGTTCACGTACTGTGGCGAACTTTACATCAATCAGTGAAGCTAAGTCTTGGAGGTCACAAAGAAAGTAATTGATGGCTTGATTGTCCTCGGAACCATCCCCATGAATGCGTGTCGTCAGCCGGAGTTCAACACTCGAAC
>RGUK01000539.1 GCA_010027825.1 bacterium | reverse complement strand
CCGACTAAGACCGTCCCTCCTACCGCGCCCTTTTTTATCCCGCATCCTCGTGATATGCTAGCCGCCCTGAAGTAAGGCAACAATATGGGTTTAAACATCCGGGCTTTGGTGGCGTAGTGCGTCTGTATTTGATTTTAATTATCTTGTTTGTTTCGCCTGGAGCTGCCCTAGGGGCAGAAGCTGTGGATGCGCCCGAGTTTTGCGATGAGTTTGCGTTTGCTTGGATGAGCAGAATGCACGAGGTGCGTAGCGCTCTGACTCGGGTTGCCGCTTTGTATCAAGGCGGGAATGATCGAGCAATCCAGTTCGGGGTTGCGTAAAGAATGGCATGATCTTGTTAAGGGGGTATGGTACAGGCCGTGGAGTATGCGGGAGTGGCTGGATGACCTAGTGAGTGGCCTAGGTTGGCAGGATGTTACCAGAGCCACCCTTCAGCTAGTGTCCTTAGAAGAATGATGCAAAAATAGTGCGAAACGAATTGTTTGTCGCTGCAAGATGCGTTTTCACCCAGCTCTGCTAAACTGCTTCTCCTTTTGAGTTCCTTGTAAAATAAGACAGCAAAGGTTTTCCATGTTCAGACGGATATTCGCGCTTTTTCTCTTGGTTGCCGTAAACCAGTGTGCAGCTGCTGACGATGCCAGCATTGTCTGGCCAGCCGCCTTCTCATCAAGTTTTAAAAAGGCGTGGGGCGAGTACGCCCCGCAGACAGTTACGTGTTACCGACAGATTAGGCAAGCCTATCGCAGCGGGCATATTTTTCCGGCCCCCTTTGCTCTTGGGGTGTTGGCAAAGTTAGGACGGATTGAAGTCAGGAAACCAACGGTCAGCGCAGATTTCTGGATCCCCTTGGTGTGCCAAGCAAAGCTACTTGCTGAACATGTAGATGGAGCGACATCAGAGGAGGTGATCGGAGAATGCGATGTATGGGCGGAGAACCTGGCAGACATCATTACACCTTTTTGGGATCGCATTAGGACTGTTTCTGACCAACATAGTGCAAAGCTCGTAGCTGCTGCGCTGGGGGAAATCGCAGCTTCCTTTGGCTTTGATCAGCCCCAGCCTGGGGCGGTGATTGGAGAGTCGGACGTTATTTTCCCAATGCCTCTTGCTCGTGTTGAGCGTTGGCAGGCAATAGCACAAGCGCGCTGGCCGAGTGATGTTGTTGATATTTTAAGGGGCATGCGTCTTGAAAAAGATGCTGAAGAGCTTGCTGAGCGAGTTGATCGTATGTCCCTTGCTTCCCGCGCTTCTAAGCGCTCGCGCAGAGGTTAGACGCTTTGTTGCAGCATTTCTTCGTACAAGCTTGGTAGCAACTGATTGAGTTGTTCTGCTACAGCGCTAAAGTCTTCATCAGCTACTTTGTAGGAGCACGCGTGATTACGCGTAATGGCTGATTTATGCTTTTCGATCATAGTTCCAGCCTCTTGCAGGCTCTTTTCTGGTAATTTCCAATAGGAGCCAACATAGGTCAAACTCATGCGCCCGTGCAGATTGCTCATCACAAATGCCATGCGCAAGGTGGGGTCGTATAGCTTGCCAAATGCCTCTAGTGGCTTTGATGGGGCAAAGGCCTCTACGATGAGTGATGGGCTGCCATCTTTAATCCAGTAGGTGTACGATC
>RGUK01000538.1 GCA_010027825.1 bacterium | reverse complement strand
GAAGGCCTACACGAACGAGGGCATCGTGTGATCCTGAGTGGCGTCTCTCCTTTGACTGAACGTTTCCTTGCCGACGCACCTATCTATGGGGTGCTCGCAAAACAGGGCGCCCTGTGCACTACGCTGCAAGAAGCGTATGCACAATTACATCGCTAACGAATAATGCGCGTTAGCCTCGGCTTTGACACGTCCATTGCTTGAAAAAACTCCTGAAACAGAACACACTGCTGATGTAACATACACAGTTAGAGCTCTTTTCATTAAAGGTCGATACCGGAAAACGTTATGCTGCAAGAAATTCGCTTGGGAAGCATTGTCAAACAAGGACAATTAGAGAAGATCGTAGATAAGGTGTGGGGTCATGAGGAGTGGATCGTAAACAATGCCAAGTACTGCGGCAAGAAAATGGTTTTCAAAGCATGCTTCCAATGCTCGATGCATCACCACAAAATCAAAGAAGAAACGTTTTACGTCCAGCAAGGCCGTCTGGTACTGGAAACTGAAACGAACGGCGCATACGACATCCGCCTGATGACGCCAGGAGACATTGCGCATATTAAACCGCTCACCTGGCATCGCTTAACAGCGCTTGACAATGCGGAAGTCTTTGAGTTTTCGACCTTTCACATGGAAGAAGATTCCTATCGACGCACTGAGAGCGGCCGCGCTGACCTGGCGGCAATGGGCGTTGAAACATGGTAAGAGCTTCTCGCTTCATTCTGCTCAGTGTTTTCTGCCTTGGAGCTGGGCTCCTGCTGTTCATGATGCAGCGCAACTGGCTTTTAATCCACGTTACCTGCTCCCCATTCACTACAAGCGCACATGCAAGCATGAGCATACAAATGCCAGCAGGCGCCACATACCAAAAAACAATAACTATTAGCTATCCAAAAAACGGCAACTGGATCAACGAACAAGCAACCATTTTATGGCACGCAGAAGATACAAGCCTGACGTTGAAGCATCTGATTAAACAATGGCTGCAGGTCTTGCAAGATGCGCACCTTATCAATCCTCATCTTGCGGTCACTACCGTTGCAGTAACCCCCACCAGTGGTGAAGCTTTTATCAGCTTTGACAGCCCGCTGTTACAAAAAGATTGCTCCTTGCACGCCAAGTGGTTAATTGTAGAAAGTCTTTGCAGAACTATACGCACTAATGAGCTGACAGTAAGTTCATTGATGTTGCTACAAGCAGATCGCAGTATGCCGGATGACCACTTTGATTTTAGCCATGCCATTTCTTTGGAAAATCGCCTCTAGGATAAGACATGCAAGAATTTGTAGTGTTAGTAGACCAAAATGACCAGCAAATAGGCGTTGAAGAAAAGTTGAGCGCTCACCGCCAAGGTTTGTTGCACCGCGCTTTTTCTATTTTCCTGTTTAACCCTGAAGGCCGCATGCTTATCCACCAGCGCGCTTTGCACAAATACCACTCTGGCGGGCTATGGACTAACGCCTGCTGCAGCCACCCCCGTCCCGGCGAAGAGGTGGCAGATGCAGCCAAACGCCGGCTGCAAGAGGAACTAGGCATTTCTTGTGCCTTGGAAAAACAGTTCAGCTTCATTTACAAAGTACATCTGGTGGAAGATGGCCTCTACGAACACGAATTTGATCACGTCTTTATCG
>RGUK01000537.1 GCA_010027825.1 bacterium | reverse complement strand
CTTATTATACCCGGTCTTTCTGAGGGTGGGAAAATCCCGCGCGATTTTAGCGCGGGATTGTTGCTTTAGTCTTTGTCGTCAGGTAGCGGGTCATTACTTGACCATCGCGCAGTCATGCCGTAGCCCTTTTGCTCGCATTCTAGCGCCATCCAATTTGTGAACCAAAGACACAATCGTAAAGCGAGAACTTCTTTAAGGCGTTTCGGTTTTGTTAGATTATTGAAATGGTCCTCGATTAAAACTAATGCTTGACGCCATGCTCTTGCAGAATGACACATCCCCTTTCCTTGATATTGAATCATTTTAACAATACGCGTGATTTCGGCTTCAGAACTAGTTCCTTTACCGCTATTGAAAACTTTTGTCAGAAGCCAATGGGTGGTTAGGAAGGTTTTTCGACTGTGATTGAATCTGTCCATGCTTTCCTTTGTTTCCTTATTATACCTCGATTTCGTGAGGGTGAGAAAATTCTAGGCTGGCCAAACGGTTTTAACACCGTTATTTTCTCGAATCTCAAGATTTTTGATGGCTTTAGAAACTTCATCCAAAGTTTTGAATTCGCCAGGTACGCTAAGGCCAGCAATCTGTGCCCGAACATTGTGGTTAGAGTTACCCATTTGCAAGTGCCAAGCACCTGGACAGCCAAGAATGAACACTAGGCCAATATTGGAAAAACCAAGACGGGGTTCTGCACCGTCTCTAGGATACTTGTCTAAGTTTTCGATGTTGGGGGGGAATTTCTTTGCCATGCTTTCCTTTGTTTCCTTATTATACCCGGTCTTTCTGAGGGTGAGAAAAACCGGGAATTTTTAGGATGTGGATTTAGAAGGGTTCTAGCCGATCTTTGGCGTTTTTGACACGTTGTAGCGATTGCTCCATAGTTTGGATAAGGCGCGGATTTCCGCCGCCGGTGTACGTTGCTCGGTCCACGCCGCCCTTGAATGCGCTTTCTGCGTGAGGGTGGGAAAATCCTTAGTTAAGGGACAATCCTATAACTGCAAGAATGATGACTAAAGGAAGTGCTACCTGTAACAGGAATTCCTTGTCAGCCACCATATCAAGCGATTCCTTTAGGGACCGCTTGCTGAAAATCTCTTTGATTTGATTCACGCCTTATTATACCCGGTTTGGGTAAGGGTCGGAAAATCCTTTAGCCTAAGATCATGCAAATGTCCATAGTTGCAATAACCATGATACATGGCAGGACCATTTGAGTTCTCATCGTGGTTATTATACCTGATCGTTCTGAGGGTGGGAAAATCCCGCGCGATTTAGCGCGGGATTGTTGCTTTAGACCAGCGCGACTTCAAGCCCTTTAGCTTCGCCGTAGAAAAAGGTCACTGCAACAACTTCGTAAATGTCGCCAGTTCCGGCGCATCGGTAAGTTTGCCCTTCCGTGAAAAGAACTTCCGTGTGTTCTGCAATTCTCATGCCTTTGAGCGGGCCTTCTTTGAACAGCTTCGTTACGATGTACTTCTGATTCGCCATGCCCTTATTATACCTCGATTCCGTGAGGGTGAGAAAACCGCGCGGATTCCGTGAAAGAAAAAACCGCGCGGTTAAGGGACGAAAGTTATTTGTTTTTGAGAGTTGGAAAGGTGTTTAAGTTACTTCATTTTGTTTACCTTAGTCC
>RGUK01000536.1 GCA_010027825.1 bacterium | reverse complement strand
ACGCTCCATGCAAGTATGAAAACGAGGAACAGTGGAACAATGAATACATGAAGGACTATAACATCACCGTCAGCTGGGATGTCAACGAGATAGAGAGATGCGACGACTACGACTACTGGTACTTCTCCGTGGAGGACGCGGCCGACCAAACCCTTCACAGACAAGACTTTAGAATAGAGCATGACGCCGATTTGATCGCATTCAAAAGAAATTTCAAGAAGATATCCTTCAGAGTTGTAGGCAATAAGGTTCCGAGCAAGATTTGCGTTTGGCCGGTGAGCAAGAGCAAGGGATGGCTCAAAAAGTCCAAGTTTGATCTGTCTGTGGATTCATTGTGATGGAGGCTACATGTCCGGTTACTGGATAGCGGTTTTTCTTTCAACATTCGCCACCGCCATACTTCTCATAAGGCTTGCTTTTCTGTATGTCGAATATTTGAGGGTTAATGCAACCCTAAAGCCATACGAGCCTGAGGCCGTACGCGAACAGGCGGAAGAGCCTAGGAACGAGGTCAAACGGCCTGTACGGAAGACCAAGGCCGCAAAAAAGAAGCCCGCCAAGAAGTCAAAGAAGAAAAAGAAGAACTAGACTTCCTTGGCATGCATGTAGAGCATGGCCAACTGTCGTTTTTCCTCCTCCGAGAAGCCCTCTACCTTCTCAAGGTTCCATATGTCCTCCATGGACATCTTCCGGGCTCTTTTGATCATGTCTTTTGACATTTCGTAGGCTTTTTTCGCCTGCTCTAGCGTCATCTCTATTCCTATTTCTGCAAGCATCCGACGGAAATGAACGATTTTTATTTTTTCATTCTCCATTGCCTTCGTCCTCCATTCCATAGTTCGTCCTCTTCCTATCGAAACTGTCGTGGACTTTCTCCACGAGTTCCACTTCAGCATCGAATTTCTCTAGAAAGAACCCTTCCTTCCAGAAGGGAACCTCCACAGCCCAGCGGTTGATCAAGTTTGACACCCTGATCCCCGCAACGCCGAGAGAAGAGAGCAGTTCGCCCACCTCTTCGTCGCCGACGTCGTCATAGAACTTGACGAATATGCTCTTATTCCTGTCCTTGAATCTTCTTGGCATTTTTTCTCCTTGTTGTTTGAGAGTCCGCACATCATATCATCTTTCCCGATCTAGTGGAATAGATGTTTTGCTATTGATTTGGATATGGATTTTATTAGACTACGGGGATGAAATTTGCGGATCTATTCTGCGGGATCGGAGGATTCCACCAGGCACTGAAGAACATCGGCTTCGAATGCGTGTTCGCCTGCGACATAGACGAGGGATGCCGTAGGACGTACGAGGCGAACTACGGCATCTCGCCCTCCGAGGACATAAGAAAGGTAGAACCAGCCTCAATACCGACGTTTGATGTGCTCTGTGCCGGCTTCCCCTGCCAGCCATTTTCGAAGGCGGGCTTCCGGAAGGGGTTCGGCGACGACCGGGGAAACCTTTTCTTCGACATCTGCCGCCTGGCGAAGTTCCACAAGCCGGGATACATGATCCTCGAGAACGTCAGGAACCTTGCGTCTCACGACTCGGGCAACACATGGAAGGTCATAAAGGACTCCATAGACGAACTCGGGTATCAGACATACGAAGACCCGCTGATACTCAACGCCCTCAATTTCAAAGTTCCCCAGAAC
>RGUK01000535.1 GCA_010027825.1 bacterium | reverse complement strand
CTGAATACCTCTACTACCGGGGGATTCACATGGTCCAAGCGGGATGTACTATGGATCAGTCACCGTTTATGCGAAAGAAGCGATTGGCGGCGCATATCGGCGGCTGGATTATTGAGATGCGGCAAAGCTCAGACGGCTCGGTACGACGGTTCAAAGCCGAATGGATTAGCTTCTTTGACGGAGCGTTCCATGAGAACGAATGGGCGTACAAGATGGAAAACAACTGACGATAATCCCAACCGCCACTTCGGATTATCATAGACTTGAGCGACAACCAGACCTTTTATCGCTCACGTTGCCAGTAGAGTAGAATGGACTCGGTTCTTGTCCAAGTCCTACCCCGCCAATCGAAAGAGGAAGCGGGGTTCTTTTTTTGTGCTAGGCGAAAAAATGCCCACCGTTCCACTTGAAAAACGATGGGCTATCTGTCTGATTGCGTGTCTGCTTTCATGTCCCGATCATCGCCGGGCTTGAGTGGATTCTACCAAACCTCCGCGCATCGTGCGTATGCCTTCCCGAACCTTCGATAGCAACCGTGACCGAGGCTGGCCCATGCCGTGTACATGATGTCACCGCCTGTAAAGCACGAACACCCGCCCCATTCTTCTAGCGGCAAAGGGATGTTTGCGCCCACGTCTTTTTGAAGCTGGGCCAGCGGGTACGCCTTGCCGTACCGCTTTAGTATCGAATGGGTTGACCCATGCAATTCAGAAATGTGCTGTTCACGCTCTTTCCATTTTTGGAACCGTTCTGGGTCGTCTTCCAAAACTCGTTTCCATTGGGAAATCCCAGCCTTGACGCATGCGCCTCCACAATTATTGTGGGGGTATTTGCGTTCATAGAGAGACTGCGCCCCGCACTCCTCAATATAGGTATCAACGCATTGCCCATGCCCAATCTTCGCCGCCATCAATGGGGCCAAAGTCGTAAACCCTAGCTTTAAATTTGCTTGCTGGGTCTTTGCCATTCGCGTTGTTTCGTCCCACGTAAACCCGTAGATCAGATCTGAGCCGGGAGCATTTTGGGCAAGCCATTCAAAGCACGGTTTGATCTTTAGATCGCGTGAACAAAACGGGAGCATCGGGGAAGGGATTGCCCGATTCTCAGCGATGACCCGATCCATGTCACCGCTGAGAATTGCCAGTTCAGCACCAAGATTCTTGGCGGCAATCGGCAACGCTCTGTAGAGATCGGGGTGTTCTTCCCCGGTGTCAGCGAACAGCAAAACTTCCGGCTTTACTAACTTGCAAGCCATATAACTTGCCGCTCCGCCCGAGAACATCGCAATGGTCAAATGAACACCGCCAAAATAAGCCAAAGCAAAGTAAACACACAAAGAATGGACCCGGTCAAACAAACTGTAACAATTCCCAAATCCTTTTCTCTGTGGTACAAAACGCCTTGACAGACAAATTTGTAGAGCATTACAAACAGAGCAATAATTCCAAGTGAAAAGATAACTATTTTCACGCTCCCCCCTCCCCCGGCCCGTCCTTGACGAAATACCAGTCGGTGCGGGTTGCTTCCTGCAAAGACGACTGATTAAGCTGGCGATCAGCTAGGGCGCGGTAGAGTGCTTCAAGCTGGGCGGCGGTGCCTTCAACTTTGGTGATGGTCACGATCTAGCCTCGCAGTGCGGCATATCTGGA
>RGUK01000534.1 GCA_010027825.1 bacterium | reverse complement strand
ACAGTTGCTACGGCAATCTACACAGCGATTAATGTGTTAACCTACAAAGCAAAAGCTGGCCAGAGCGCAATTACTCTTTAAAACTGCCTTCAGCAACAAGAGCCGTCAGGGGTTTACGATCTGATGGCTCTTCACGCTGTTGCATATCTGCAGGCAAACTAGCAACGTCCCCCAGATAACCAATAGCGCACATGGCCTCCACCGTGTATCCCTCAGGAACGCCAAGCTCTTTTTTTGCACGTTCATAATTAAAGCCCTCCATGCCATGGGCATACAAACCCATCGCACTGGCCTGTAGCGCTAGACTCATCCACGCAGCGCCTGCATCAAATGAATGCGTACGGGATGGCTTGCCGTTAAAGTCAAAACTGTCTTTAGAAACCATAACCACTAGTACTGAAGCGTGCTGCGCCCATTGCTTGTTAAAATCAACGAGCAAGCCAAAAAGTTTTTCCCAAGAAGACGTCTGGCGGTGAGCATATATAAAGCGCCAAGGCTGGTTGTTGTAGGATGAAGGAGCCCAGCGAGCCGCCTCCAATATAGTCATCAGCTGCTCATCAGTAAGCTGCACCGGCTTAAATGCACGCGGCGACCAACGGTCTAAGAACCATGGTGCCACAGGATACTGAGACTCTCGTTTAAATGACATCTTGCATACTCCTTCCTGGCTTTGCTTTCTTATTGTTGCTTCAGTATGAAAAAGCCAGGTAAGGTAGTCCATGCTTTTATGGAAGAATCACCACTGGCACCGCACATACAGAGTTCTTGCTGGTTTTAAAAGGAGATTTGGAATGCGTAAACTAACTACTCTGATGGTTAAAGCTCTCAGCGTGGTGTTGGTAAGCAGCATGGGACTTGCGTGGGCGGCGAGCGCGCCTACCGACGCCAGTCTACAAGCCGATATCAACGCAGCTATGGCTCAAACATCCTACGACGACCAAGTACTGGCGCTTGATAGCATCTTGGAAAACGTTGCTGATGCAGGCATCTCTGATGTTCAATCAAGCACCGCACAAATGTTCTACAACGCGCTCACCACTCTCTTCAACAACCGGGTGGTTAAATATCGCGCACTGCTAACTAGTAAGACGCTGTCGATCCAATCATTCAGCATCCTTCTTGATAACGCTGTTGACAGCCCCTTGCTAGCAACCGCTGACCAGCGCAAGTCAGTCGGAGCTTACGCGGACACACTGGCCCTTGAAGAATACATCTTTGAATTGCCCAACTTGCCAGACTACCCAACGGCACTTAGCACTCTGCGCCAGATTCTTTACAACACCACAAGCAAGACCTTCATCCCCGAGGTGCAGACGATCTTCTTTAACAACCTTACCAACGTGTTTAATCGCCGCATCAACAGCACAGGAAACGGGCTCGTCGAACCAACGCTCATTGCAAACCTGCAAGCACGGTTAAATGACGCCAAAACAACACCGCTGCTTTCAGCTGCAAACCAACAACAGGTCACCATGTACCTAGCCATCTTGGCTTTGGAACAAGCAATCACTGCACAGCTTGCAACAGCAGATCTGCTAACCCGCTGGAACAATTTGGCAGGCATCGCGGCATCCCCCGGCGCTACAACCATCACCTCAGCGACACAAAACATCTATTTCAACGCCATTCAAACCACCTTTAATGCGGTGC
>RGUK01000533.1 GCA_010027825.1 bacterium | reverse complement strand
TTTTGCTAGAGATCTTATGACCGGAATTAAAATATGCGTTTCTTTGAACAACCATTTTTTAACAAGACCATGAAAAGAATTGCAAAGATGCTCACAATTGCCGTTAGCGTGTGTAACAATCCTGTCATAGTAGGCCTCAATGCAGTTGTTGGCTCCGTTCAAAGCTTTGTAAATTCTTGTAGCAGTCAAATTGTAGAAATTAAACCAACAAACGCCCCATTCACCGTTCAAATTCCTTGTGGAATGTCAGGAGACTGTGACACCAATCGATGGGCCGACCTCGCCGACAATACCATCGAAAGGTACACAAACATTAAAACAGAAATGTTTGACCACAAAGCCTACATCGTACCGACAGGACTGTGCCCTTTTGCAGGACTTGGACACGTCGGCCCCACCTGTCCCCAAAGTGGGTGCCGAATATGGATCCCTGCTGATAAATCACAGTACACAAGCGTGTTCCTTCACGAACTCGGACACAATTGGGGACTTTTGCATAGCCTGTACGGTGGCACTGAATACTCCGACCTCAGTTCCGCAATGGGTGGCTGCTGCGACCAACGATGCTTTAGCGCACCCGAAGAATACATTCTTAACTGGACCAAACCTAAAAAAGAATTACACGTGGCACGCACCTCCACTGTAAATCTAAAAGGTAATGAATTCGCTGTCACAAAAGACCTCACATACTTTTTACAATTTCGTACCAATAAAGCCGGTATAGAATACCTAAACCCCATGTTCGCTAATATGGTCAATGTTTACACTGTTTCAAACAAAACCGTAAACTTGATTGCAATGTTGCAAAAAAATCAACAAATCGCCATCAATAGCGGTACCGTGTTTGTGATGGATCTCACCCCCGAGTCGGCAACGATTGTGTACAGTCCAATGTAAACCTATTGGTCTGTATATCCCCATAATATCACGCTAATACGCGGATCCTCACGCTTTGGAAGGTCCTGTAAGATCCCGTGTCTGTACAACAAGTTGATGTCCTTTGAAAAACAATACACCCACCCATCGGGCTGAGGAAAGCTAATCACGTTTCGTGAACTGTCTGCGCGTTCAAAAGCCGCTTCACGCGTCGCCCCAAAGCTCACCGCAACCGTAAAATTTTATGCCGGCTTAGCCCAAGAAAAAGGCAGGCAAATGTTAGGTTCAATATGGTTTTTGGCTATTGTACTTACCCTTGCTGCTTCTGCAATAGGGGCAATATGCTTATTAATATGTTGGCTTTTATCCATAAAAGAGGGTGTTATGCTTAGTTTTTGGAGCATTATCACCTACATAAGTGCCCTGCCATTTGGCGTGATTTATTGGAAGCTGCAAGCCGATGAAGAATATGGCAAAATGCTATGGCTAAAGCTCGTTAACAGTGGTTCTACGCTATTAGCCTTTTATATCTTAATGCTACTACACCAAATGACCTTTGAAAACGCCTTGTTGTATAATTTTCTTACCAACTGCCTTACCAGCATTGTGGGCATAATCTCCAAAATGGGACGCTTGGAAAGCGTATTTCATTGCAAAAAGGAGTATATATGGAACATTACGCATTTTGGCAAATTTAGCTTAGCAACGTCTTTAAGTGCCAATTTTTTACGCACTTCCGATACCTTTATTATAGCAGCCATGCTAAACGAAGAG
>RGUK01000532.1 GCA_010027825.1 bacterium | reverse complement strand
TCTGGGGTCACTTGGACGGAGATGAACAGGTCGCCTGCTGGGCCATTGAAAGTGCCCGCATCGCCTTTGCCCGTCATGCGCAATTCAGCATCTTGGTAAATCCCGGCAGGGATGTTGAGCGTAAGCTTTTCGTACTCCTGCACACGTGTTTGTCCGCGGCAAGTGCTGCACGCATCGGCAATCTTAAATCCTTGTCCATGGCAGGAGCTGCATGGTTGGTTGAAGGCGAAAAAGCCCTGTTGCAGGGTAACCGAACCATGGCCGTGGCAGGTGCCGCATATGGTTGGTTTTGTTCCTTCTTTGCAGCCACTGCCTTTGCAGCTGGTGCATGGAACATAGTGGTAAATTTTAAGTTCTTTTTTGCAACCTAGATAGGATTCCTTCAGGCTGATTTGAATGCGCTGCTCTAAGTCATGGCCGCGTTGCGGGTTTGGGCCCGTTGTTTTAGCGCGTCCTCTTCCTCTGCCTCCCGCTTGACCGCCGAAAAGATTTTCAAAAATATCACCGAAATGCTCAAAAATATCTTCCATGTTTTCATGGTGAGCATGCGTGCCTTGCGTAGCGGAATGGCCAAATTGGTCGTACTGGCGACGCTTGTTATCATCCGAAAGCACTTCATAAGCCTCGGTTGCTTCACGAAACTTTGCCTCCGCGTCTTTGTTTCCTGGGTTGCGGTCTGGATGGTACTGAAGCGCAAGCGCTCGGTAGGCTTTTTTGATTGTTGCAAGGTCAGCGTTTTTGGCAACGCCTAACACCTCGTAAAAGTCGCGTTTTTTTGCCATGGGGATAGTGCAGCAATGGTTAGGAAATTAAGGTTGGTTTAGCATGCTTGGTGCCGAAGAGGGGACTCGAACCCCTACCCCTTTTACAGGACTAGACCCTGAATCTAGCGTGTCTGCCAATTTCACCACTTCGGCTTGAAAGTGGGGAATATCCTAGCATGTTTTTGCGGCTTGGCCAATCACATTTTGTGCGAAATGGTTAAATTTCTGGCACGCTGCCTGGGAGTGCAGGACGTCCCCCTCACGGGCGGGGAGAAACGAAATGCCAGCATTTTTTAGGTTGAGCTCCCCTTCCAGTTGGCAAATCAGGTCTAACAGGGTGATGCTGGTACCGCTGCCAATGTTGAAAATTGCTCCTTGTAAATTGTTGCTCATAGCTGTCAGCAGGTTAGCTTCTACGGCCTTGCTCACCGGAATGAAGTCACGCGTTTGCTTGCCATCGCCAAAGACAGTCAGGGGCTGGCCGACTTTCAGGAGATGGGTGAATTTAGCCACTACGGCCGCGTAGGAACCGTGAGGATTTTGGCGGGGACCGTAGACGGCTGAGGGGGAGGGGAGTGTCATCTTCTGAGCAGATGCCTGCGCGATTGCCGTACACTGCGGAAGATGAAGAGAGGACAAAGGTTTTTACGCCGTTTTTTGCTGCGGCGTTCAGTAAGTGCTGCGTGCCTTCAACATTCACCTGTTTGCAGAGCGCAGGGAACATGATGGATTCGGGGACGGAAACAAATGCTGCCAAATGAAAGACGATTTCTTGCTGTGTTGTTGCTTTTAAGCAGCTATAGGGCGAGCGTACGTCCGCGTACAAGAGGTTGATTGCGCTGACAACACTTTTCAAGTTGCCCAAGTTGCCTGAGCTAAAGTTGTC
>RGUK01000531.1 GCA_010027825.1 bacterium | reverse complement strand
AGCCCACCGAAACCGGGGAGCAACCCGAAGGCACGGCGAGGGACTTGGTTGAGGATAGGGGCGACCGAGAACCGACTATACCGACGTAGGTCGAATGCCAAACGTACTTTATCCGAAGGCAAAGTATAAGCTGCTCGCGCCTGGAACGCTGGGCGCATCTAGCTCAACATCGATTAGTTTTGCGTCCGACGATATTTACGCGGCTCTCGTTGACTTATCGAAATATACCTACAATTCGGGCCACGAATTTGCCAATTCTATCAGTTCGGCGGTAGGGGCGGCGGTGCCGGTGCTTCTCACGGGGAAAATAGTGATAGAAGGGAGGTTTCAAGCGGACGCCACTACTTTGACGGTGACAGAGCCAGTAGCAAACGCGGCGATAGTGCTTTACAAAAAAACGCCGTCGGGCGATGCGGCAAGCCCTTTGATTGCGTATTTGGACACCTTTAGCGCTCCCCTTACAAATGTGCTGATCGGCCCCTTAACGATTCAGTGGGCTTTTTTTGGCGTATTTTCGCTTAGTGATACGCCATAGGAAATCGCAGTATGGCAACGGTTCAATCTCCTACTTTTCCCGTTTACGTTAAGTTTCACACCGCAACGGTCAGTCGCAATTATTTCGACACCCACGACGGCTCAATCATTTGGCCCGCAAAAAAGAAAAACCCAAAAACAAAAAAGGCAAAGCGCAAAGCTAACGAGAAAGAGCCCTCAAAACGACCGGAACAGGACGCTCCGGTGGAGCAAATGGCTAGAAAAGCCGAGCTATTTGAGGAACGAAACGGGCAGGATTTAGAGGAGTTACGCAACCGGTTCGATGCCATAGTAGCGCAGTTGGAGAGCGTAATTTCGCAGCAAACGGTGCGACTGAATAGTCAGGAGGCGGAAAGTATACCGCAGGAAGCATCGGTCACACGGGAAGAAACGGCGAAGACAACATTGGCTTTTCGGCAAGCGGCTGCCGAATGCCGAACACTTTTACTTGATGCGCTTGAGAGGGTCGCAAATATAATAGATTTGGTTGATGTGTGTAGCGCTTTAGAAGCGCAGGAATAACAAGCCATGAGAACCATCGGGACAGAGGAGTTATACCGAGGTAAATTCAGCGCGATACGCGAGCAGATAGAGAACAGTACCGGCAAGCACTTTTGGGTAGAGACAATACAACACCCTGGGGGTGTAGTGATTTTACCAATTACGGAGTCGGGGGAAATCGTGTGCGTGGCGCAGTACCGGCACGCGGTAGGGCAGGAGCTGCTTGAATTACCTGCGGGAACGCTGCTGGCGGATGAGCTGCCAACGAATTGTGCTAATCGAGAGTTGTCGGAAGAGACGGGGTTCGCGGCGCGAAGGCTCACTTACTTGGGGACGCAATTACCGGCGCCGGAGTTTTGTAATGAAGTACAATTTTGTTTTTTAGCCGAGGGTCTTTATCCCAAAGCGGCCCCTGCGGATGATGACGAGGATATTCGAGTAATAACCCTGACGGTTGAAGAGTTTGATGCGCGGGTCAGGAGTGGTCTCATAGTCGATTGCAAAAGCATAGCGTTATTTTACAGGGCGCTTTTTTTTAATGGGGCTATGGTGAAAGAGGGAAAAACGGTCATACTGAGGTCTGACTCCGTATTTACTAGGTGATTTATGCCAGAA
>RGUK01000530.1 GCA_010027825.1 bacterium | reverse complement strand
CCTTTAGGGGCTGGGAGGAATTGCCGTTACCTCCCTAATAATTTTCGTCACAAACTTACTATATAAGTTTGTATGAAAGTTTTGCGAACATACAAACTCAAAATAACAAGCGAGCATTCCAAGTTCAGCCAATACGCCGAATCCTACAAGGATGCCGCAAACTGGCTGTCTAAGATAATCTATTCTCGCAAGAAAGTCAACACTCCGGGTCAATTGAGCAAAGAGTTCTACGGCATGGTGAGAGAAAAATTCAATCTTCCCAGCCAATTGACTTGCTCCTTGTTCCGCCATGTGGTTGGAACATACAGAAGCATGAAAAGCAACAAGAATTGGAGCCTTGCGACATACAACAAGACAAGTTTGCCACTTTGCTGGAAACGGGATTTCAACATCAGAAAAAAGGGAATGAGCATCTGGGGCGAACTGGTTTCCTACAAGTCACGACCGCTTCCTAAAGGCAAATGGAGTGACTCAAAGTTGAAATTCAGTAAAGGTCAATGGTGGTTGTGCTTGACAGTTGAAATTGACCAAGTTGAACCAAGAGTTGAAGGCGGAATAATTGGGGTTGACCGTGGACAGAAAAACATACTCGTTGCAATAGACCCTAATTCAAACAAGACACTTTACATCAAGGGAGGTGAACTAAATCACAAAAGACTTTGCATCAGACAAACAAGAGCAAAAGTAGCCAGTGTTGGCACTCGTTCAGCACGCCGTTTACTAAAGCGGTTAAGCGGAAGAGAAAAAGCCGTAACACAGAATATATTACACATTGCAAGTAAGCAATTGGTTAATTTTGCAAGTTTGAACGATGCAAGAACCATAACATTGGAAAAGTTGACCGGCTTCAAACAGAAATTTACCAAGGAAAACAAAAAACAACACCACAAGCAGAGATCAAGGAATAACAGGTGGCCCTACTTTATGCTTGAGTTTTTTGTCACATACAAGGCTAATTCTGTTGGGATAACCGTTGACAATGTTCCTGCAAAAAATACGAGCAGGGGTTGTCCTTGTTGTGGTTGTGTTGATAAGTCCAACCGAAATGGACTGGTTTTTCGGTGCGTTGCCTGCAAGTTCTCGGACAACGCAGACCGTGTCGGTGCTAAAAATGTAGCACTCCGGTCGCTTCTTCAACGGCAAGCTGTTGAGGAACGAGCCATGTGTCAATTGGCTTATAGTAGACACTGTGGAGAAGGCTCCGGTGATTTACAAGCCCACTCCCTTTAGGGGGTGGGTAATTGACGATAAATTTATTCAAATTTTAAAAAAATAAAAAATCAAAAAAGCTATCGCCAAGAACACAGAGCATTCGAATGCTATTGATATTATAGCCTTGATCCAATTTAAGTCCATAAACTCTTTCTTACCTTAATTAAACTAATTAACATATCTTCATCTTCTTGATCCATTTGATTTTCAAGTTCTTGTAATTTATTAAAAGCAATATCTTTTTCTTGCGGATCTGGGTTTTTGGTTTCACATATTTTTGACCAACCGCTTTCTTCCATTGGTTCTTTTCGATTGGGTCTGTTTTTCCACCAATGATAAATTTTTAATATTTCTATTGCGGACTTTGCTTGAGGTGTAAGTTCTTTGGCAACTTGTGATTCTTTCTCTTGATTAAAACCACAATCCTCATAAGTCAAA
>RGUK01000054.1 GCA_010027825.1 bacterium | reverse complement strand
CGAGACTCACCGGAAAAACATGATGCACTGTTAAGTTATTTGTTCGCCCGCAGACTTCGCACGCCGGATGTTTCTTTAAGTGCTCGGCGCGGACTCGTCGCCACTCACCTGCGCGCTGCCGCTGCTCAAGGATGTAGCGCGGGCGCAACCAGAGCGGCAGCCAGCTGACGAGATAGTCGCGCAAATATGTGAACATGGCCGGACTTTCGTGCTGCCGCGAACATACGGCGGGTCATACGGACAGTTTTTACATTTTTTGCCGCAACAGGATCGCTGCGCCAGAAGAACTTCGCGAGATAACGGCGGATACTTACTCACACTCGTTGTACTTCACAACCAGATACGTCCCCAGAAACGCGCCGAGCGCCAGAGGCACGACATAGAGCGGATTCTTGGAGTACGAGATCACGCCGTAGGCCCCCAAGCTATACAAGAAAGAACTTACAATGGCGGCGTTCACGGGCTGTCGTTTGCCGACACAGATCACATACATCGCGTACAAGATATCAATGACCACATAGGTCACAAAGATCATGCCCGCCGTAGGCCAGTGAAAATCCTGCCACATAGCTGCCTCACATGACCGTTGTCGCGTGTGTAAACTTCTTTTCGTAGTCGCTAATTTATTGAACGCCTCGTCAGTCTCGGCGTTATCTAAACGATGGTTCCACGCCCGCGCATGCGCCCACTCGTGAAGCAGCACGTCCATGGCGCGCGATTCATCCAGACTCTTGTCGATCTGGATATGGAACTTCTTGCCCTGCTTCCAGCAGCGGCCCTCTAGTTTAGATAGCTTTACCCGCCGCACGCTCACGGGAAAAGCCGCGGGACACTCGTCTTTGAGCATCCGCAGGAGGGCCTGATAATATCTAAAACGAGCCGCCATGCTCCGTCCTCCTGAAGGGCGTCCTTGCCACAACAGGGTGATTATACTGGAGCCGGCGGGCTTTGGCGGCAGTGATTATTTAGCGTTATTTTGCAGCTGCGCTAACACAGCCGCGGCGCTCTTTTTAACTTCTTCTTCGCCCGAGTCTTCCGACTTTTCTTCGGATTTTTCTTCTTTTTCGTCGCTTTCGGGTTTTTCTTTCTTTTTGCTGAACCCGGCGCCAATGCTCGCGCCGATGTTGCCGCCCATGTGAGCGCCAGCGCCGAGACCAGCCGCCCCACCAGCCAGCAAGCCCAGCCCAGCGCCCGGGCCGCCGCCAAGGGCTCCGCCGCCCAGTGCGCCCAGAATCCCGCCACCAGCGCCGCCGGCAAGACCGCCTAGACCGCCCCCAGCCAGCCCGCCGAGCACCGAGAGCACAGAAGCCTCTTTCTTTTCCCACGACGGCTTACCCAGCGCAGCACTGGCGCCAGCATAACCCAGCCCAGCGCCGCCGACAGCGCCAGTCGTACCGCCACGCACAATTGCATTCCGCATGTAAGCGTCCGCGTACGGCGAAATCTGCCCCGGACTACGAACCGGAATCTTCTTTCCGCCGCGTGTTATTGTTCGACCGCCGCGCTGTATAAATCGTTTGATCGCGTCGGCCAGTTGCGCCGTGCTGGGGCCAAAAAGCGTCTTACCAATACGCGGACTTGCCGCTGCAAGCGCAAGGGCGCCAAGTGCGCCGCCCACACCGCCACCAATCATACCCACGCCGGTACTGGTGCCTTTTACAGCACCGCGACCGAGACCTTCCATGCGGTGACCAGACGGCGATGTGACGGCGCCCAGACCGGCGCCAACACCGGCCGTGACCGGCAGCGTCACGAACGCTTGTTTCTGCCTTTGTCGATTAAATGCCAAAGCAGCAGCAACTTTTGCGGCAGCAGGCGTGATCGGTGTCATCGGTTTTGGTGCGGTTGGTGCGGGCGGCGTCATCGGCAAGCTTTTTGTAGGCATTGGAAGTCCTCGTTCTGGTCCCCAGTGAGCGGGCGGTTGAAACTTTCCAGCAGGATTAGCCGCTGGCGCAAAAGGTGGTTGTGCGATTATCGGCGCTTGCGGTCGAACTGGCAGCCCCTGCTGCTGGCCCCAGCGCGAAAACAAATTTTCATACTCGCCTAAATCTCGATGCAGTGTTGGCTGCATCGGCTGCGGCGCGTAATTATTAATAATACTACGATACTTTGGAATATTTTTTTGCGTGACAAAATCCATTGTCTGTTGCGGCGTGCTGCCCAGCTGTCGACCCATCTCTACCGTGCGATCAAAACCACGCTGCCCAAGCGCATCAAGTTTATCTGCTACATATACATTACGCGCAGTGGGGGATGTCGCGAGCACGTGCGAATAACCTTTGGGCGCACCGGGCGGCGGTTGCAAATACGGAATACGACTCCACGCGTCCGTGTCGTGTGTGCGAATCGCCGTACGCAACTCACGTTGACCGGCGCGATCTAAACCGCTAACGTTTCGCGCCAGTTGCTTATTTCTATTTAAAAACTGCTTGACGTACCGCGCGCCCAACTCAGAGTGCATCAAATCTGGTCGCGCTTCCAGTACAGCCGTCGTGGTCCCCATAGATGGATTTGCTTTTAACACCCGATGCGCCTGATCAATCTCGCTGTGACGGGCTACGTCATGTAGAAGCGCGCCCAACGTGCTGCGTTGCCGCACAGCGAGCGGCGCGTCGGCGGCAAGGCGCTGCGCGTTACGCGTAACGTTAAACACGTGCGGCGCGCCGTGCGCAACATCGGGGCCGAGGTGCCGCGCAGCATCCGCGGCCTGCCGACCAAGAAGTTTGTAGGATGCTGTCTCGCGCAAAGCCGGCGATAAGCCTTTTACTGCGGCCATGCGTGCTTCGGGCGCCAGTCGCATTAGATATTTCATGAGCGCAGGCGCAGCTTGTTTGCTCATTTGCGCGCCCACTTGCATTCCAAATTGCTCGGGCGTCACGCGCATGCGATCCCCTGTGGCTTGAATAGAGTTTTGAATCTTTCGTGTGGCAACGTGCTGAACGATTTTTTCGAATAACTTGCGGCGCGATAACGCCAGCTCGGTGAGTTTGCTTACGGGCAGGTTTGGCATAAACAACAACACGCAGAGAGCAACAATAATTTACCATGCCCTCCCGAGTTCCACGCCATCGACCCGCGCGAGCCAAATATCATTAGAAACTGCGCCGCCGGTCACGACAATATTCACCGATTTATTTACATCATCGGCCGCGATGGTGACGCCGTAAAAAGAATCTGTTTTAACATCTGTCCCAAGCGTGCTCACCGCTCCGACCAGACTGACAGTGTTGTTGATATTTTTAACGGCAAATTTGCGCACAAAATGCGCTATATGTCCTCCAAAAGAAACGCCAACACCGGCGGTCCGCACGCCCATAATCGTCGCTGTAGCGCACAAAATGCGCCAGTCTGGAATGGTAAGCCGTGCCGAGGAGCCGTCGAGAAATAACGTCGTGGCGGTTGTATTGATTGACGTATTGCGCAGTAAAAAACTCACGCTTTGCATGACGGAAAAGCCGCTGAAACTGCCCGCCGAGTACGCCTGCATGCCGTACCGGTCGGCTGCGGCTAAAGCGCCACCCAGAATTGCCGAATACTCGGCGCTGGCGCTATTCCCGCCAAACGACGGCTGGACGCTATTTGCGCCCGCGCCCGCCACAAGAAGCGTATCTGGCGTGGGAAACCCGCTGACTGTGTCCGGGTCTAATTGCGTGTTTTTTAATACACCGCCGCCAAGGTCGAACGTGTTTGCCATACGAATGCCTCACACCTACTCGTCCGAGTCAAGAATGCTTTTACTGGGCTGCGGTTTTACGTCTGGATATTTTAACAGCCGGCGCTTCTTCTTTGAAAGCGGTCGTTTTGGTGTCAGCGACAGCTCTTTAAACACGGCGCCAGTTTTCTCCTGCGCCTCGTCTTTTGTGAGTTCTCTGCGCCGCCGCTTGAGATACTTTTTTAACTCCTGCTCCTGATAGGCTTGGAGCATGGTTTTAATTCCGTCAGCGCGCGTTCGAGACACCAGCTTGGCCGGATCGATCGCCCAGTGCTGCAGCGCCCAACCGCGACGGGGCGTGGGATTAGACATAAACGGCCCGCCATGGCGCGCTTTGAAGCTCGCCCAGCGCTTAATCTGGCGCGTATCTTCGTCGGGGATTCTGCGCCCAGAATTGTAGTTCTGGTACCACTCCAGCCAGCCTTTAGGATCGTGTTCGGTCACCCATTCGGGTTTCCATTCGCCCAAACTCGCTAGCCGCGGACCTTCTTTCTCGTAAAGCGACTTATACACGCCCATGCGATGTAACTGGCCGGGTGTAAAATCAGGCGTGAAGTTGGGGACATCGGCCGCGGATTTTTTCACTAAAAGGTCGCGAAGTTCTTGCGGCACGTCGGCGCCCGCGCGAATAGCGTCACGAATATGTTGTTTTTGAAATGCAACAACAGCGTTGTTGAATGTGCGATCGTTTAACTCAAGATTGGGGGTGTACTGCGGAGCTGGGAGCAGCTTTGCAAACGCTGGTTGTTTGTTGCCGTGGAAAAACACATAAAGTTTTTTGCCTAACTCGTTTTTAGCCGCACCAAAACTAAAATCTGGATGTGTCAATTTTTCGGTAAGCCGGTCGTATCGCTTCGCGTCGGTCAGTTGCGCTGGTTGTGTGGGCGCCGCCGATAGCGCGTCGCGCAAAATGTCATGCAAGTTGCCGCGATGATAAGTGTCGAGCGCGATACGTCGTTCCGCAAGTAACTCACGGGGCGACAAATTTTGTGCAGCTTCTTCTGGTTTGAGTTTTTTCAACCAGTTGCGATACAGTTTTGAACCGGCGCGCCAAGCTCGGGCTTCGGCCAGTAGTTGTGCGTTTCCGTATCGTTGCGCCAGATTTGCGGACTGACGCGCAGTCATACGCGACAAATCAATATGGTGGCCGAGTTCGTGAAAAAGGATGTCTGGGCTGTTTAACAGATTGGGCGCGCCAACAATACGCGCGCCAACGACCTGTGTGGGTTTGGCCGATTGCCCGAGAATAAAATTTTGCGCGTCTGAAAGCGAAGGATTTCCGGCTGCGTAAAACGCATTTAAACCGTCACCATACGACGGCGCATTGATTACGCGCGGCGGATGAATAAAACGACGACTGGCCGCTGTTGAATCTTGATTTGTAGCGGCAGTTACAACCTGTCGAATTGTTTTTGGTAAACGCCAGCCGCGCACCAGACCCGGATCGTCAACCTCTAAACTCTGCGCCGTCATCATGACCGGCGCGTCTTTGGGTAGTACCGGCCGGCTTAAAAACTTTTTTTGTCTATCGGCAAAGTGTTTTGCAAAGTTATACGTTTTTGCGCCCGTATTATTTGACCAACTTGTCGCGCGCTCAATCAGTCGCGCCATACGTTCTGGACTCAATTTGCCAGCAAACGTTTGCGTCAACCCTTTATTTAACGCGCTGGTCACAAGCCGAGAAGAGATCGCTTGCTTCTCTTGTTCTTTTTCTTCCTTGTAACGCGAACCCTCTTCTTTCAGAATCTTGCGAAACAGCTCGTTGACTTGCTCTTTCTCGGCCGTGAGATGTTCCAATACTTCGTCGCCGGTGCGCTCGCGCTGATAACCCATGAGCTTGCCCAGAAAGCTCGGGTCTTGGCTGGCGCTTAGATATCTTTGAACTTGGACGTTCTTGAGTTCTTCAGGTAGATCCCGATGCGAGTCAAAGCGCAGACCGCGGCCACGGGCTTGCTGGCTGCGAGACTCGTGCCAATGCGGGTCTAGGAGCTGGATGAGGCTCGTGCCCTTGGTCGACAACCCTTCGGCGCCAGCAGGGCCAATTAAGAGCGCCCGCAGCTTGCCTTGGTTGTATGCGTCCACGGCAGCTTGGCGCGCCTTTGTGCTAACGCCGCCGTGGAAAAACGCATGCGGGATCTTGGCTTTCTCTAGCCCAGCTGCATACGGGGCCAAGCCGGAGTCAATGAAGTTCGAGTAGATAATCGCCTTCTTGCGCTTGTCTTCGTTCAGTGTTTTCTGCAGATTCTGAAACGCTGTTTGTAACTTGGCGCTCTGCTGAAATGCCTTGGCCGGGTCTTTGTCAGCGCGAAACGGCTGCGTAGAAAGACTCACTTGGCGCAGGCCAGTCAAGAAGCTATTAAGTTTAGCCAGCTCGTCTTTCGATAGGGGAAACTCTTGGTCCAGTTTCCAAAGAAACCCCGGGGGAATCTTCGTGCGGATGGCTTTCTGAATCTTTTGCTGTTCCGCGCTCAGCGGCACTCGCACAACAGTATCATTAACATTTACGCCTTCTGGGGCTTTGCTTGGGTGATAATCCACCTTGCCGCGCAACAAGCTGCGCAATTCTTTCTCGTTCTTGACGACTGGCTTCACACCCGGTTTCACGCCGCGCAGCCAGCCAAACAAGCCCGGCCGCACGGTCTTGTAATCTATGTAGCGCTTCTCAAACTCTTCTGGCGTGATCTCTTTGTTATTCAACATGGACAACAAGTTAGCCAGATCGGTTGGCGAATTTGTGATCGGCGAGCCTGTTAATAACATCAGGCGCTTGGCTTGCGCGGCGGCTTCGGCAGCTCCGGCAGAACTGGCGCTTCCCGGATTACGAAGCCTGTGCGCCTCGTCCATGATCAGCGTGTCAGGCGGCTGCTGGAACTTCTTGCCCAGCGCCAAACCCGTGTAGCTCATGATTTCAGGGTCTGAGTTGCGGGTAAATTTGGCAATCTCCTTTTCAAAGTTGCCGCGCAAACTTGCTGGCACAACAATTCCATAATCTTCGCCGTAGCGCTTTTTCGCTTCTTCAGCAGCGGCCAGCGACGTAGACGATTTACCCGAACCTAAGCCGTGATACACGAGCAGGCGCGGATTTGCTCCGACAATCTGGTCTGATACCCGTGTTTGATGCGGATAAAGTTGAATGTCGGGGTTGAGATCGGCGACCTTGAGCCACACGCTGTCGGGCAGCGCAGACTTTTTATTTGGCGGCGATGCTTGTTTTAAACGCGCAGGCGCAACGCGTAGCACCTGCGCGAGTGTGTCTGATGTGTCGCCCAAAATGCTGTTCATAGCAGCCGCACAATTATTTTGACGCGCTGATATTTAAATCAGCCACGGGGTTGGGGCCCAGCGTCGCTTTGGCCGCCAGTGCCTGCTCATACTGCTGGATCTGAGATTCTATCCAATCCACGTACAAACTCACACGGGTAAAAGCGCTGTCATCTCCGTACGTGCCGTCTGGTTTGCCGTCCGCGTGTGCTAAAAACGAACTAATCCCCGCCAGCTCATTACCGATAAACATGCCGCCCCCTGAATCTCCGGGGGCAATCATGAACTCCAGCGGTAAGCGCCCGGTTTTCCGCGGAGAACAAGCCACCACGGAGAGAAACGCCGACGATAATTTGTTGTGACCGGCGCGGCGTTTATTGTCGGATGTCTTTGCGCCGGTGACAAAATTACCCGTCGCGCCCCAGCCCGCAATAGTCACATTTTGCCCGATCTCGTCGTTTTTGCGATACAGCGGTACATAGAAGTCCAGCTTAAAATCGTTATCAACATAACACAGCGCGATGTCGTGCAGCCCAACCCGCTCTTCGTCATAATCGGCGTGCTGGATTTTATACGCGACACGATATTTTTTGTCGCCTACATGAATTGCGTCATCTTGCGCGCCATTAATAACGTGCGCGGCAGTTAAAGCCCAGCGCGGTTTAATAATGACCGCGGACGCATGCTGCTCATGGTGCTTATCGCAGTCCTTACAGTCGATGTTATTGCTGATCCGCACCACAAATGGAAACTTTTTGCCGAACTCAATGTATTGTTCGTCTGGTGTGCTGGGGTCGATCGTGCCGGCCATTGCGACACGCGAAGAGACGACAAAAACGATCACGTAACGTAGCAGGCGGGCAAACAGTTCTTGCGCATTCATGGCAAGCCCCCAGTCTTAGATATGTAAGTGTTGTTATCTCATGCTTGTTGTTGTGGCTGTAGGAGTTTCATCGATTTGGCAAACATGTGCGGATCGAGCTTGGGCTGCGGCGGAAGTTTAGGCGAGCGCCACAGGCTCTGATTCAGACCCGTGAGGCCGTATCCCGCGGCGCCCATCAGGCCCATGGCGCCAATACCGGCGCCTACGCGGCCACGGAAACCTTTCGTGAGGTCTTTGAGCGCTTGGCCTTTATGCGTGACCAACACAGGTTCAAAAATATCACTGAGTGCGACACGATTGGGCAGCCAAGCGTTAGGGTCGCCCTTGAACTTGCCGCCGATCAGGCGCTCATACAAGCTTGCCGGACCGCCCCCGCAGTGCGTACCGACGCAGTTTCCGCGACCAAACATACGTCGAAACGTATTCAAGCCAGCTACTTCGCCAACAGCTGTCTGCCCGGCGGCCACGCCAGCATACGGGTCGATGCCCATGCGCTTGGCGGCGTCTAAAAACTCTTTCTCGTTTTTAATTTTGGCGCGAAAC
>RGUK01000529.1 GCA_010027825.1 bacterium | reverse complement strand
TAGTTCATCCTCTCTATCCCAAACGGCACGCTCTGACCGTTTGTATCGTAGCGGCCTATCATTTCGCCGACGATTTCGCAGTAGTTAAGGCCGGTGTTTTTGATGAGCCAACCGGCTTCTTGTTCGGAATTTGCTACGATGTCGGGTCCAAAGTAGGTTTTTATCTGACCGTCTTTTGGGTCAACGGCCTCGATTTTTGTGACGTAGGTTCTTGTTGGAGGAAAGAGGGCACTGTCAATGTGAATTTTCGTTTGGCCGGGGATTGCCTCTTTTTTTTTGTTGGTTGGTTGGGCTTTGTTGATGAGGCTTGGGAGGTAGTTGACCGAGAAGTTGTGGAGTGCCCTTCTAAGGCTTTGCAGCTTTTCGTATAGGCTGCTGGTTGGTTTTTTTGGGGGGAGTTTTAGATAGTCCGGTAGGTAGTTGAGGACTACTTTGGAGCGGAACTGTACGTGGAAACGCACGCGGTGCAAGGATCGTTCTTTGTCGTTCATTGGCAAAGGATTTTAGAGGTTTTCGCAAAAAGTGAATTACTATATAGGTATATAATCCCCTTTAACAACTCAAACAAATAGAAAGAAAAGGATCAGAATCCATACCCATTTGGTCGGATGGGGTCGCAAAAAAAAGGTTTCTGTTTTGCAACTTATTGAAAATCAACGACCTGTCTTTCAGATAAGAAGCTGTTTTGACCTGTCCTGAAACGGTCAACTCAGCGCCTTTACCCATAGCGCGACCGTCTTTGGAACGGCGCAGCAACTGGATGGCAGGAACAATCCTGTCCGCATCGCGGAGCGACCAAGCGCCCTCAGGGTCACGCATCAAGCGCAGGCGGCCAAAGTTGGGAAGCTGCATATCAAGCCCTGCCCAGATAGCCTCGTTGCGCGTTGCAAAGGACATTCCCGGGACGGCGCGCTTTTCGTTCTTTTGATAGCCCAGCTTCTGGGCCAGCTTGGAACGCTTAGAGGCCGTGCCCGCTGCGATGTTGAAGTCAACTTGTTGCAATGAAATCGAATAACTCTCCAAATACCTATCCTTTGCTAAAGCCATACCTATGGCAGCTTTGCCCAAACGGGCGTTGGAGCGTTTATTGTCTTTTTGAAACTTCTGCTTGTTGCGCGCTAACTTGTCCGCCGTGAGGGCAGAGAAGGTTTGCGCTTTTAGGGCATTGAGGTCAATTTGGCCTTTGCCAAGATCCGCCTCAAAACAACGGCGGCGGCGGACAAAGGACATGCTGTCGCCGAACTTATCGGCCAACATTTCCTTTATCCGGTATAGGCCGTTGATGTGGATGTTGCCTTTGCCAGCGCTTAGGACAAAGCCCATTTCCTTTAGGGATGAGAGCCTGCGCATGGCCGTGGCGTAAGAGCAGCCCGTCTTTTCGGTCAACACCGAAACGGCGGACTTTTTGTTGACGTACCCAGACATGTCTTTACCTACTTCCCTTAGCAGGTAGTAGGCAAGCATTTCCCGTTCCAGCTTATAGCGGGTGCAGAAAAGGGCTATGTCTAAGTCAAGCATCAAAAACATAGGCCAAAGATAAGGGAAAGTATCCAGAAAAGCAACATGGGAAACGGATAAAACATTATCTTTACGCAAAAAAGAAGTGGACTATTTCGATATTCCCATAGACCCAATAGGCGCGCCGCGCAT
>RGUK01000528.1 GCA_010027825.1 bacterium | reverse complement strand
TTTTTGCGTATCCAGCGGCAGCAGTTCCGGCGCTCATATTGACGTTAAAGGATCCGTTTGATTGTGAAGCGTCATTAGTTGTACCCGCCCCAGAACTTAATGCGTACTGGCCACCAAATCCTAAGCGCCCGCCGATATCTCTGCCGATATTAAGCAGATTCTGGTCAACCGTGCTGATCGGGCCTGTGAAAAAATTGCCCATCGCTATCCCTCAAGAATTGTCCAGGTGGCTCCTGTTGTTGCTCCCAGCCACCAGACTGCACCCGTCGGGCAGAATGAATCAAACGTCATGCCGGATCCTGGCGACAACTGAATCCCTTGGGTAGTTGTGGACGGGAATCCAATTCCCACGGTTACGATGCCGGTGGATATGTTTTGAATGAAAAGGTACTCTCTGGCCGTGTTCGTGACGGCTGCTGTGAGTTGTGAAGTATTTGCCGTTGTGACTGAGCCGAAGCGAGTCGTGAGCGGCCCTGATGGGTTTGCTGAAATAGTGACAGTCGTTGCAGCAAGGCTGACAGGCTGGGTTTCTGGCCAGAACGTGCCAGAGACGGGCACTGTTCCGCTGATGAATGCAGTAACAGAGCCGATCTGTGCCGTGCCTGCCGCAAGAGCTGGGATCGAGCTAACGGTGACAGTTGTGGATGTAAGCGAGACGGGTTGTGTAGCTTGCCAGAATGTTCCGCTGACGGGCTGAGTCGCCTGCCAAAATGTTCCGCTGACTGGCACGGTGCCTGAGATGCTTGCCGTTACGGAGCCAATCTGTGCCGTGCCTGCCCCGATGGTTACCGTTCCACCGCCAATCGTCACCACGCCGATGCGGTTTGTTCCGGCATCAATTGTCATTCTTCCGATGTTATTTGAACCAGCAGGAAGAGCGGATGTTACATAGACACCCAATTGATCGTTTTCGCTAAAATTAAAAATACCGTTATATATTTCATTTGCAAAATTAGTTCCAGCCATAGCCGTCACCGTGCCTGATATGGCTGGAAGAGAGCTGACGGTCACTGTCGTGCTGGCCAGCGTTACGCCATGAGTGGGGACGGATGCCAGAGAGACGGCTTGACTGGCTGGGAAATTTGAAATCGTGACCGCTGAAAATGTAACGGCCTGCGATGCTGGGAAATTAGAAACTGTGACTGTGCCGGTGATTGCCGCACCCACGGTCACAGTCACATTTTCCAACGCACTCAGGCTGTTGCTGTCCAGCGCCACGGTGACGGTGTTGGCGACGGTAACGGTAGATGGTGGGCGTCTCGGTGATCTGTAGGTAAATATCGCTCATGGTATGGTAATCCTTGGGGATAGTGTCACCACGCCTTCCAGTAGGCGGGTGGCGATGCCAGCGCTAGTGACTTGGATCAGGTCGTACTTCGCCCCACTGGTAGGCACAAGAAGGCTGGCGGCACTCGTCACGGTAAGCCGTAGCTGGCCACCGGCCGCCGAAACTACGCTAGCCGCAATCTGAGTTACCACCGTGCCCCCTGGCATCTGGCGGATCTGAGCGGTGAATGTCCGGCTTGTCAGATCAATCGCTCCCTGAGTGGCGGTCGTGAGGAACAGATCCCGCGTCCAGTCCGTCCCCTGCTCAATTGTGATGTCGTAGGAGGCGGCCATTAGCTTAGACGTCTGGTTCGCGTACTACTT
>RGUK01000527.1 GCA_010027825.1 bacterium | reverse complement strand
CCTGGGCGGCACTCATGTCCTCTATCAGTTGGTTCAGTTGCTTAATCTCTAGCATCAGTAGCTGTATCGTTTCGTCCGTTGCGTCCGAGTGCTTGACAAACTTTTCAAGTTTCTTCACGCGCTCCACCCGCTGGTCAAGTGACTTGACACCTAGCATCGGCGTGTACTCATTTGCACCCCAGGATGTAAGGCTCGACCCCTCGTACAAAGTTATGTCAAGCAGTTCGTTAGCATCCTTTCCCTTCTTTTGGTTGCGGACATTGAACCCAATGGAATGCTCTTTCACTAGATCGGATTCAACCATCTTAAGGAAGTCCACGCCAAGACTGTGCTTGCCTATCTGCGATTCATAGTAAAGGCCATATTCATCCTCCTTCAGGACATTAATCTTGCCCAAAGGTTGCTTCGGGTCATGGTTCAACAGATGCTTCACCCTTCCCTTCGGGAACCATTCGTCAATGCTGCGCTTGAATGCACCCGGCCGAATGATATCACCGTCCGCATCGACTATATTGAACGCAGAAAAGTAACCGGTCACGATGCCTTGTTTAACATCGACATCCTTGATATCCTGTTGCAGTCTCTTATATCCGTAAATCATTGATTCATCTTTGTTGTCAATCGCCTGCAATTTAGTAATTGCCCAGTTAATGCCTGCATCGCCCCCCCAAGCATCCCACATGATGCCGCCGCATCCTTCATCATACGGAACGTCTTTGTTCTGCTGATGACGTGCCTTGCGCGTGTCCATCCAACTGGTGTGCCGCAACTGCTTCCGTTCTCTTCCTTGTACTTCAATGCACGCTTGGCGTTGTTCGTTGCCGCTTCGGGATAGTCGTTGTATGTTTCTTCCTTGATGTAGATATTTAAGCCTTTGGAATCTTCTTGATCATCCGTCTCATGGTCAATCTCACTGTGGTCCTCCGATGCGTTTACCTTATATGTCTCCGAGTCTGTATTCTCGCGAATGAGTTTTAGTTCATCTTCATTGTTGTCGTAATGTCGTCCGATGTTCAACCGCTTCACGGTTTCCCATTTCATGGCTCCATTCGTAAAATACACCCGTCTTCTTGGAATGCTAAGTTCATCCGTGACAGCATATACGGCATCATTGGCTGATTCCTGCCGCCTTGTTATGACATAGACTGTATAACCTTCATTCATCAGCCTTTTGGCCGTTTGCTGCACAGATGGGTATTCAAGTGTATCATCGAAATCGAATGAAACCTTGTTCTTGTCAGCCTTCCCTTCATGCTGCGCTTCAGTCTCTCCTGTGATTGCAAGATATGCGACATATGCACGGTTGGCCGCCGTCTCGGTTCTGTAAACACATTCGCCGTCACCTATGCGCCATTTACCGTTGCTGCACTTTCTTACTGGCATTATATCAATCTTTTGGGTATCAATTCACCGTTCTCGTCACGCTTATACTCAAAGCCCAGGACACATCTGCAATTTATGGTGAATGCAGCAGGTGCCTGCGCATCGAGTGGGTATTGTGCCACCGCCTGTATGCCCTTAGTCCGCCCGACCTGCGTAAATGCCGTGTCAAGTTCCTGCACGCTGCCGTCAAGTATTGCATGGTCGTATTCATCCTTTTCTCGGTATCGACGGGTGCGGTTGTCAATGGCTGAAATCCATTCCTTGGTCACTTGGAATGGCTT
>RGUK01000526.1 GCA_010027825.1 bacterium | reverse complement strand
TCTGGATGAATCACGCCGAGGGCGGCGTTGCGCTGCCAGATTTCATCGTAGCCGGCGTCGGTGATTCTGGTGGTTACGATCTCACGGATGCGGGATAGGTTCTCCTCGTGCGCTTCATCGACGGTGCGGGTGTCGGTGAAGGTGTAGGAGCCGTCTATGTTTTTTGTAAGAGTTTTATGACCCATTTTTTATGTCCATATCATTGCAACATTTGGAGGATTTACAGAGCCTGATCTTGAAAATGTTTCGTGTGTTGTTTGATCATATGCTGTAGCTGTATAGTTCCAAACGCTACTTGTATGAGATATGATAGCCCCACCCATAAACATTATTGCCAAAGAATTTCCGTTGGCCTGAGTTGTTAAGGAACTTGATGGTGCGTTAGTGTCTGGTGTAACTGAAATATAATACCACCCTCTTGTTACTGATGTAGATGTTACAGATAAAGACAATTCTGCATTTGATGTTGTCCCAGATGTTATGTTTCCACCGATAACATAGGTTCCCGGCTGTCCGTTTTCATCACAATCCCACAAGGCAATGTTTACATTAAAAGCTGATGATATTGTTCCGGATCCAGTTCTTGTTAAAAGTTTATTTATATTTGCGGAGTCATATGCAAATACCATGGCAAAATATCTTATCCTTGCATTCCACGCCGAGTTTCCAACATTTAGTGTTTCAGTAAAATTTCTGACATATCTTGTCGTCTCTGCAGACCTTCTTGGAAGAATTGGAATAGCTGTAAAACTTCCATCACTAAACAACGCCCTCGTGTTCTTTCCAGCGGCTGGGGCAGGCACAAGCCCAGCGGTACCAGCCGCGCTTGTGGAGGCGCCCACGAGGTTGGCCACGGATGCTCCGCCAAAAAACGCCATAGTCTACGCCTCCAAGATCGTGAAATTGCTGGCCGTCACGCTGGACAGGACCCAGACCGCCCCGGTTGGGATGTAGGACGACTCAAACGTGATCCCCGCACCGGCGGCCAGCTGAATCCCCTGGGTGGTGGTGGGCGTGAAACCGATACCCACGGTGATGACGTTGGAGGCGGTGGTGACGTTCTGAATCAGCAGGTATTTGCGGGAAGTGTTGGTGACGGCCGTGGTGAGAAATGCGGTGGAGGCAGTGGCCGGCGTGCCAAACCGGGTCGTCAGCGTACCGTTCGGCATTGCGCCAATGGTGACAGATGAAATGCTGACAGGGACAGTCCCGCTGATATTGGCCGTGACTGATCCAATTTGAGCTGTCCCGGCCGGAATGGATGGCAAAGAGCTGACGGTGACGGTGGTGGATGTAAGGCTAACGGGCTGGGTGGACTGCCAGAAGGTTCCGCTGACCGGGACGGTTCCGCTGATGTTGGCAGTTACGGTTCCGCTGATTGACTGGGTATTCGGAAAGTTTGAAACCGTAACGGTGGAGGCCGGAAGGCTGGCCAGGGTGACTCCATGCGTTGGAACAGATGTAAGACTAACGGGAACGGCGGACGCCCGCAGTTGCGTGTCGGTAAGTGGTTGGGTAAATCCCGTGTTCGCCGTGACCGTTCCGGAGATGGGTACATTTCCAAAGCCTGCCTGATCTATTGCGACTGGAAAAGCATTGCTATATGCACTTCCAAAGGCATCTAAAGCATATACTATTTGATTTTGAACAACATTCGCCGTCACCGTGCCAG
>RGUK01000525.1 GCA_010027825.1 bacterium | reverse complement strand
AAGCAGCTGTTGGTCTGCAGGCGAACTACACCTAGCCGAAAAAACGGTTTCGCAGGTATGGGCAGCTGGCCTTGCCACTTTGAACAACGTACAGGTTAATGGCAGCTGCAGCATCGCCGGTCGAGGCGAGTTGATCCAGGTCACGATCCAAGGCACCTTGCGGTGCGCAGGTTCATGCCATGCACATGACGTTAACGCACAAAACGTAGGCATCTCTGGCAGCGCGCAGCTGGAAAAACTGACGGTTGCTCAAGACCTTACCGTCAACGGTGATGCGGTGATAACAGGCGCAAGCACCATCGCCGGTGCAACAACCATACGCGGCATGCTGAGAGCAGAAAAGAGTGCTTTTGCCGATCTAACCGTAGTAACAGGCGGTGCACAAGATGGCGAACAATCATTGGAAGTAGTGGTACAGCAATCAACCGCTACCACCATTGTCATTGAAAACAAAACTAACAATTCGTTTTTCAGTAACCTTTTTGGCGGAAGCAGAAAGCAACTCCCGGTACGTCTGGTACTTGATGGCACAACGGTTGAGCAAGACGTTGTATTCAAAGGACTTGCTGGCAGCATCGTACTTCGTAACAACGCTCTGGTAAAGGGCACTGTTGTCAACGGCACCACTGCCCCTAGCGATGACGCGTAACTCCTACGCGCTTGCATTGATCAGCAATCGCACAGCTTGAACACTTGGGGGACACCGGAACACAAATGTTCTGCCCCCAAGTCACCAGCAGCTTATTCCACGCAATCCACCATTTTTTTGGCAGAAGCGCTTTGAGCGCTTCCTCAGACTGCTCTGGCGTCTTTGTCTGAATCAGCCCCAGCCGGTTTGAAATACGATGAACGTGGACATCCACACACATCGAGGGCACGCCGAAGGCCATCCCCATGACCAAGTTGGCCGTTTTAGGACCCACACCCCACAGACTGACTAGCTCGTCATATGATGCCGGGACCTTCCCCTCAAAGCGTTCGATGAGCGCTTCACAGACCGAGCGCAACACGCGCGCCTTATTTTTATAGTAAACGCTCTGCTTAATAATAGTTTCCAGCTCGTGCACATCCAACGCCAGCAGCTCATGGGGCGTGCGAGCGCGTGCAAACAGAGCACGACAAATGTGAATAGTTGTTGTATCTTTTGCACGTAAACTGAGCAGGCAGCCAATCAGAATCAAAAACGGGTCGCGCCCATACTCCGCCACAATGCGGTCGATGAGCGGCTCCAAAAAAGAACCAATACTCCGTTCAAGCGTCTGCACCAAGGTGTCGATATTCATGATAGAATTCCTCTTGGTTTACCAGCTGGTTCCATTCTGCCAACGCTGCCAGCAACACTATTGTTGTACTTTTTGCTAAGCGAGTCACATTGTGGACCAATCTACTTTGTCTGTCAAAATTACCGATTTCTTAGCCTTTTTAGAGGTTGAGAAGAACTGTTCCAAGCATACGCTGCGTGCCTACGAAAGCGACTTGGGACAACTCGTTACTTTTTGGCAGGAGGCAGACAAACGCGAGCCTCAGGTTAAGTACGGCTTTGACACCATTTTGCGCCGGTACATTGTCGCCCTTTTCTACAAAAAACTTTCCAAAACTTCCCTAGCACGCAAGCTCTCGTGCCTGCGATCATTCCAGCAATTCTTGCAAGGCCAAGGGGTGCCACTTTCTATGGCAAT
>RGUK01000524.1 GCA_010027825.1 bacterium | reverse complement strand
TATTTCAGTCTTTAGAAAAAATCGTAGATAATTCTTCCCATAGTTCTTTTGCACAAGTGCAAGGGGGGAATGATCGTTTGGTGGAGGCTCTGTTACAGAGTTTGTTTGGACGCATTCGTCTTGGCACGCCTGTAACAGCTATTGCTACGGCGCACGATGGTGGGTTGGAACTGCGTCTAGGCGATGACAGCAAGGTGTCGCATGACAGGGTGGTGTGTGCCGTTCCTTGTACCGTTTTTGCAGAGCAAGAGAGGGTTGGATCAATCGCCGTCCAGCGCGGGCTGATTCCTGAAGAGCAGTTAGCGGCTATCAGAGGCGTCTCGTATGCCTACATCACCAAAGTTATTTTTCAAACTTCCTGGGTTGCAACACCGCCTGCACAGTTGAATACTCACCTTGCGCGTGATGGCTTTGTGTGGTTCTCCAAGGACGGCAAGCTGGCAACATTATATTTGAGCGGATCTAGTCAGCCTATTTTGCAGGCAACCAATCAGGAGCGCCAAGCACTGCTTGCGCGTTATGCTATGGACATACAAGTTGTCGAACCAACCATCAAGGATATTGTTCCTGTAGCCATAGCAGTTTGGCCTGTAGCATATTCATATTTCAGCCCAGGACAGTACGCTATACGCTCTCAAATTGAAAAATTCGCCTCCCATCCCGTGCGCAGTGTTTTTAAGCCTGTCAATGCGCAGCTATTTTTTGCCGGCGAGCATACTGGCATCCCGTCCTATGCGTGCATGGAGGCTGCTGTGGAGTCTGGAGAGCGAACAGCGCGCATGATTATTGATGCGGGAAAGCCAGAGGCAGCGCCATAGCGCCACCTAAGATCTGTAGCCCAGGTGTACCTGGGCCTGGGCATCCGCTTCCTGCTCTTGTTTTTTGAATGCATAGGCAAGTACGCAGCCTAATGGTACCAAAAAGAGCGCTCGTTTGATTGCTTCGCTAACGCTGGTGCCTTTTAACAAATACCACGTAGTTGCTACAAAGCACAAACTTACGACAAGGCGCTTGGTAAAGTCGTTATTTTTAATGTGCGCCATCTCGTGGGCAATAGCCGCTTCTAGCTGTCCTTTGTCGCAACTGTGGATAAAATCCTCTCCTAGTATGATGGATGGAAACATGCCGAAAAATTCCACGGCGTAAGTAAAGCCCGGCCCTGTAAAATCAAGCCGCGCAGGAAGCATACTGTTGAGCGTATTTGCTTCAGCGATGCGCAGCGACACATCTGGGACTTCCATTTTTTTAGCAAGATCTTCTAAAATGCTTTGCAAATCTGTTTGGATGGCTGGATCAATCGGATAGCTTTTTGCCCATGCGCGCCAGGTCGAAGGGTGTTCTGCTTTGTCTTGGGCAAGCTGGGAAGGGAAAGAATAATCAGTTGCGCTTACAGGGAGTGTGCTGCAATATGCCACTACCATAGCGTAGAAAAAACTTCTCATTTTCATATCTTCTCCTCATCAAATAAAGATGATTATGGTAAGGTTTTCGGCAGTCGCGCAGCTTAGCATAGAAATTAGGTCTCATGCGAATGGGTTCCTGCGGATACTAAAGGTGAGGAGAGTAGTTATGTTGCCGTCTCTTTTTTTATGTCCATTTTTCTTTCGATTCTCACGGGGTTGGGTTTTGACCCTTGTTGTTTTAATACCCCATCTGTTTGCTGCCCAGAAGGCGGCAGG
>RGUK01000523.1 GCA_010027825.1 bacterium | reverse complement strand
GTTGCTAAGGCGTTTGGATGACGAGGTAAAAGAGCTTATTTTCGCCACTAATCCAACGCCGGAGGGGGAGGCGACTGCTAGTTATATCTGGTCCAAGCTAAAAGACAAAACCGTCGTGTGTTCTCGTCTTGCAAGTGGCGTCCCTATGGGCGCATCCCTTGAATTTATGGATCGTGTGACTATTGGTAAAGCGTTACAGGGTAGGCGGCCCTTTTGATTTGATGCCGGTGCGCTGCATATATTTCTTGTGGTTAGCGTTCGTGCTTCCAGCAAGTGTTTTGCCACGCTCGGCGAATAAAGGCGCGCAGAAGCTTGTTGTCAGCAGCTTGCAGCAAACATTTAGCCAATCCGAAAAACGTGCTTCGTTTGTTGGCCAAGTTGATGCTCAGGTGGGCCCCCACTTGCACATGTGGGCTGATCAAATCGTAGCTTCTGAGAATGGCCAGGAGCTGTTTGCGCGTAGTACAACTGCTGCGCCGGTCGTCATAGAAGATAATAACCTGCTTATTTTTGCGGACAATTTTCGCATTCGCCTCGATACCAAAACGGGCGAAGCTCAGGGCATTCGCCTTCACCTGCGTGATGGTTTTGTTAAAGCAAAGCGCGCGCGCAAACTTAATGATCTAGACTGGCAGCTTGAAGAGATAGAATACACTGCCTGCGACCGGCGCTATCCAGAGTGGAGCATTGTTGCAGAAAAAGCAGTTTGCAGGGGAGGGTATTTCATTCGTGCTCATCACGTGCGTTTTAATGTGGGGACTATTTCTGTTTTTGGGGTGCCTCAGTTCATTATTCCAGTACAGTTTGGTGGGGGTGGACAAAAGAAGCATGCCAAATCGGGCTTTTTATTGCCCCGCTTTTTAATTGACTACCAATACGGCATGGGAGTGAAGCAAGAATATTACAAAACCCTGACAGACCGAGCTGATACCACGTTGGGTATTGACTGGCGCTATAGTAAAGGAATTATTTTGTCAGATGAGTTGAGGTGGTACCGGTCCGAGCAGAGTTTTACTCAGGCGCATGCGCATTACGCGGTTGTGCGTGATCGGTATGTACAGCGGGGCAAGGTTATACGCAAAGGTACGAGCAAGGGCTACTGGGTGAGGGGGAAAAGCTTTCACCAAGTTTCTAAGCTGACCAAGGCCTATGATGCTGCTTTACTGATGCGAGCAGACTTTGGTACCGACTTGCGGATGGCTTACCACTTTTTTACCACCACTGATGAGCTCGATGATTCCTTTTTCAACACGCTTGAAGCTCGTTTGCGAAACATGCGGCAACAAATTTCTATTGTGGCTGCGGGTACACGTGTTTTTCGCAACACTTTTGTGCCGATTCAGGGAGCAGAGCGCGATTATCTCCTGAACTCGGTTGTTCTTTCTCCTGCTGCAACCATGCCTGCTTTGAGCAAGGATCGGGAGGATCGAGCACATGTCTGGTATCTACCTCATCTAGAGGCAAACACGATCTTTAATACGCTTGGTAAACGTTTGCAGGTACGGCATGATGCATTTTGTGACTATGTTTCTTACCGTCAGCAGGAGATAGAGCGTCTATTTGTAGATGATACGCTGGTGCAACGGCACGATCAAAACCCTCATCAAAAAGTTGATTATGTCAGAGCAACCTATGCCCCTCACCTCAAGGCCGATTTTCATTCTGCTTGCGGCGTGCTTA
>RGUK01000522.1 GCA_010027825.1 bacterium | reverse complement strand
AGAAGCAACAGTATTGCTGATACCGTATTCCGTCAAGTGCATATGTGTCCGCATGCGCAAGAGAGGGATGCCCACCGTCAGGTAGCACGGGTTGCGATGAACCGTCGTAACATATGACAGCGTTGGCGTTGCACCCCACAGCGCAAAAGAGGGCTTGAGGCGGATGGTGCTGCTGTACTCATTGAGCAAGAGCTGTTCAAACTCAGAGCCAGCGCCAAGGGTATTTTGCGTATTTCGTCCCACAATTTGCAGCCAGGTAGCAGAAAGATCACAAGGACCGGCGGCATTTGCACCCTTGATAACCAAGTCGTTCTTGCCGCCAGGCAAAAAGTATGGTGCAAAGGCTGTGCGCTCCGTGGTTGTTTGATAGAGGCCTGCAATCCCAAAGGTTAAGCAGGGCTCGTCAACCTCCAGGCAGGCGGCGCAGGCGCTACGGTCCTCTACGGTCCGATAATGGACAGCTGAGGAGGCAGCTGCTTGTTTCTTGGCACCAAACGGCCAGTAAGTTGCCAGCACGCTATCCCAAAAGGCGGCAGGCTGTGCCTGGGGGTGCTGTTTGACCACCTTCTTCACGCGCGCGGGATGGTAATGATCGCGTATGCGTTCGTTCTCTTGATGCCAAACGCTGCTGGCATACAGCAGATCCGGTTGCTGGGTAATCGCTCGAGGCTGATAAAATGAGCGCCCTGTTACATCACCAGCACACAAAGCCGCTGACGACCAGAAGATATACATCCCCACAGCCGCGGCAAACGCGATTTTATTCATATACATCACCTTTGCAGAGGGAAAATACTGATAGGCTGAGGCTGATGCTAATCAATCCGCTTTAACCAAGGCGAGGCTTTTGACAACAATGTTGATACCCCCCTCGATCCTGGCTAGAGTGATAGATACAGCCAGACTTCAATCTATCGTTGTTTCATTACTAGACTAGCCAAACACATGTCCAACCAGCTTAGCCATGACGCGCACCTGCGCGCTCACGATGCGTGCCTCAGCTGAGGGGCCAGGCGGCTACCGCGTCCGTGCAAGGAAAAAAGGCTTGTACGACGCGCTTAGATATAAAGGAGAGCAGATATGATTGATTTACATGCCCCGCTAGCGCCTGAGCAGGCAAGCAGCAAGCAACCATCCACACCCCAAAGCCATTTGTCCATGCAGCTGCTACCGCTATCGACGCATTTGCACAAAGTAACCATCACGGTGCCCGAAGCACTCGCCACCTTGCTACGTACGCAAACTACCGAACTGTTTCGCAATGCCTCATTTGAAGGCTTCTCCACCAAGGCCGTGCCTTTAGATCATATCGAGCAGGCCTATAGCAGCCAGATCCGGGGAAAAGTTAAACAGTATTTTCTGCAGCACTTGATCATCGATTTTATTTTTGCAGAAACGTTTGGCCAAAAGCTGATTGTTGCCAACTACCCCCGCCTTACTTCCGTTGAATTGCAAGCAAGCAATGCAATTACCTATCACTTCGATCTCTCGGTTGCTGATCCTATTGAATTGAAGGAATGGAAACATTTTGCCTTCAAGTCTCCCAAACGGAAAAAATACAAAGACCTTGATAAACAGGTAATTGGCTTTGTAGAAAACCGAACTTCAAGCAAAAAAATCCATCCAACGCTGGTTGAGGAAAATGACTGGGTACTGATTGACGCCCTCATGGTTGATGAC
>RGUK01000521.1 GCA_010027825.1 bacterium | reverse complement strand
AGAAGAGGGTTTGGGTGTTGTTCAGGCATCCTATGCTCGGATAGAGCGGCTGAAGCGCCATGCGATGGAAGCGATGGATGATATCATCGACCAAGCCCAGCAAGAAGCGCTCGCGGTTCAGGCAGAGAGCCGCCGTCAAATCTTAGAAGATTTTTTAGAAGCATCAGAACAACGCGAGAAGGAAGCCTGGAAAGAAGGACTGCGGGCTGAGTTTGTGGAAGCACTTAAACAGGTAAAAGATATTGTTCGGCAAGGGGAAGACGCTGCCCATGCGCCCGTCATTCTCGAGCACATCAAAAAACAGCGCGCTTGGTTTTTAAGCACCCTTGACCGGATTCAAACTTCTTCTGACCAACGCTACTTTGTTCTGTTCCAGCGTTTGCAGGCGCTTAAAAATATGGTGCAATCAACCAGAGATGTTGGGCGGCGTCTTATTAAAAAAGCAGCAGAGCGCAGTATTGATCTCTCGGATATGCATAAAATTCGTCTGATGGCCTTATATGATGTGCAATCAGTCGTTTCACACAAGAAGCGTGTGGATGGGGTAGCGGTTGCTACGTTTCTGACCGGGCGAGAGTGTGATATCATTGCCGAAAGTTTGAGTAGCAAGTTGCTTGCGCTCCAGCGGGGTCTGGAGGCTAAAAAGGCAAAGCAATTGGAAGAGCAGCGTGTGGAACAAGCTGCCTTTGCAAAGCTAGTGCCGGTACTTGAAGGAATGAATAAAGAAAATGCCCAACTACAAATGATCATTCTTGACCAAAATCAAACGCTTGAGCGGCTTAAATCGACTCAGCCACCTACCGCTCTTGCTGTTACGCCTACCCCTCCTGTACCGTCTGCCCTTCCCGTACCAGCAGTTCAAGTTCCTGCGCCAGCACCTGTGGTGCCCCCACCGGCTCCAGCGCCTCTACCAGTTACTACCACTCCCACCCAGCCGCAACAGCCATCCCTGACAGTGGAAGAGCGGGAGGCACAAAGTAGGGTAGCGCTCGAGGCAGAGTTGCAAAATTGGCATCCAGCCCCGGGCTCGTGACCGCTACTTTGATTAAAATGATGAAAGCTGTAGACTGGACTGTGTTAGAGTAAGAAGTATAGCCCACCGCTCAGGGTGGACAGCTGCTTACGAAAAAAGGAGATAAGCATGAGGTGCCCTAAGTGCTTAGGCTTAATGGTAATGCAGTCGTTCTTTGATCACTTCATTAATTTTGAAGGCTGGAAATGCCTTAATTGCGGCAAAATTATTGAAAAGCGTGAAAACACGATTAAAGACGATGCCTTCAGTATTTTTTATCAACGCCAAAAACTTAAACGCCACAACGATTAATGTCCACCACGGTTTATTCCCTTGCCATCCAAGCAACGTACCAGAACTTGAGCATAGCGCTCTTTCGGCAAGACGTTTGCATAGGGCACGTTGCCCACATTCACCAACGTGCCAGCTCATTCCTTATCCCCCACGTCACGGCATTGCTCAGCGAGCACGGTTTGTCCTTAGCTGACATGCGTTATTTGGCGGTCGACTGCGGTCCAGGCGCTTTCACTTCCCTGCGGGTTGCTATTGCCACGGTTAATGGGATTGCTTTTGCCAGCCGGATTCCACTAGTCCCTGTTGATAGCTTTCAGGCAATTGCAGCCTTGCTTCCACCATGGCTCCCGATGGGTTGGTGATGCGCCCGTACA
>RGUK01000520.1 GCA_010027825.1 bacterium | reverse complement strand
GGCCTAAAACCTGCCCCGGAAGCCGATAAAAACCGCCTACTCCGCCGAATTTGCTTCGATATTACCGGTTTGCCCCCTACCCCGCAGCAAATGCAGCAGTTCCAGATGCAAGCGCTTATGGAAGCGCGTAAGCGTCGTCTTCAAGAGCTTACTCCACAGCAGCAGGCATCTTTTGCCAGGGTGGAGGAACTGTATGCTCAGTTGGATGCCAAATTGCGCTTGCCAGCGACTTTGCTTGAGCTCATTGCACAGATCAATCCCGTCCCAGAAAAGCATGCACTTGTTGCTGCACTGGCTTCGTTTAAGGCTGCTATTGAGGATGGCTCATATCGACGCTTATTCTTTGGCGATGTTCGGCACGAGCAAAGTCCCTTGGTGCCTGGCATGTACGACCTTAAGGAACTGCTAGAGTTGGTGAGCGTTCTGAAGGACGAGCAAGGCGAGGCTGCTCAAAAGCTTTTGGACATTGTGAAGTCCTTGGTAAAAGCTGATTACCAAGCCGTCTCCACTTCCTGCTACCAGTTGCAAGAAGAGGCTATAGAGGCGCTCAAGAAATCCCTTGCTGAAGAAAGTAAGCGGTTTATGGCGTGGGCCGCGCAGAAGCACCCAACCAGAGCGCAAGAAGAGGCTGTTACCTATTACGCCAAGCTGGTGAACCAGTATCTGCACTCGGTGGTTAGTGTTCAAAAAATAGCGTCCAAAGCCTCCGGTGCCGGATGGGCGTGGTTGGTGCAAACATTTGCGCAAATCTACGACATTATGCAGCCATATTTTATTACCGAAGGGCACTTTAGTTTGACGGGGGTGGTAAATGTTGGCATAAACGGCCAGAACCCGCATATTGTTCAACAATTTTTCAGTAAGGCTATGTATCTTGACGTTGCCTGCCGTACGTCGGTTGCACTCGTTGCCATGATGCAAAGTGGACACGTTGCTGCGGGGCGCGATTTAAGTCAGGTGATTATTGGAGATGCCCCCCTAGCCCGTTTCATTGATCCATCCAACGAAGGCACGCATGAGATAGCCTTATTCGCGTTAGTTCAGAAGTTGGGCGCCTATCGGACTCATTTGGCGGCAGCGGGCAATGCATTCCAGAACCCTGCGCAATATGCCTTGCAAATGGGGGCGGTAAGCAAGTTCATGGTGCGCTTGGCGTGTGCGATTGCCTGGCAGAATGCTACAGCCCTTTGGCAGGGAACGCATACCGTTGACCAGCTTTTGCATGAAAATATCGCCAGAAAGACCAAGCTTTACAAGGCGGTTATGCGCCTTGGCATTTTCACGTTGCAAGGGTATGTGACCGGAACGGTTCAGAAGTTTGTGTACGAGCACGTTGGACCAGACACTATGTATGCCATTGAAGACCTTTCGCTTGGGATTGTCAGTCCGGCGCTCATGTTTGAGTTTTTAGATATTTGCGTGAACGCTTTCCTTCAAAACCGTCCGCAATGGGTTACTGATCACGTGGTTGACTTTAATCAAGTCGACGTTCACGGCTACACTGATTATTGGTACCTAAAGCGCATGGTTGAGGCCTACCTCAAGACTCCAGGGGCCGGCCGCGTGCCGTTTTATGGGTCTCAGAACGGTTTTATGGAGCACAACAAGTGGAAGTTTGTTGAGTATCGTCTGCTGTACTATGTTTTTGGCGCCATGGGCCGCCATTTTGGTCGCAAATTT
>RGUK01000053.1 GCA_010027825.1 bacterium | reverse complement strand
ATCGGCAAGAACTACGAGCTTGAGCCCACCACGATGTACATCCGTCGTGAGGCGTACATGCTCGAGTACTTTGCCTACAACACGCAAGGCGGCTCGTTCGGTCACACGAACGGCCTGGCTCGCGTTGACTTCAAGTGAGCCGTGTAGGAATTAACTAAAGGAGCACAGTTATGGATCAGGTTAAACAGGCGGCCGACCAAGCGTATGCCACGATTGTGGCGGAACTTGCCGCGCCGTATTTCTTTGAAAAGTTGGCCGCCCACGGGGTTGCCCCGCGGTCGCAAGAAGAGGCCGCCGAAATGTGGTCGCTTGCCAACAAACTCCATGTGCTCTACACGGCGGAGCAGGAGAAGGCCGCTGCCGCGCAAGTGTCGGGTCTGTCGGCTGCTAACAAGCAGTTGGACGCCGTCCTTGCCGGGGCGGGCTTCGGTGGTCCGGTTGAAAAGACAGCCGCTTTCAAGAGTGCGGCTGACGTAGCGGCCGAGCAGCCCTCGATTGCGAGTGCTGTTTTGACGCTTCAAGCTGCCGCGGCTGCCGCCATGCAGAACGCGTCCTGAAGAGAATGGAGTAACTAACAATGGCAGTATCTGGTTTATACACAACAGTTAAGAACGTCTCGGGCGCTGCCCGGGTGTTCGGCTTTCTCGGTGCTCACGGCAAGCGCCTCGCCAACAACGAGACCTACACGGTCCCTGGTGATCTGGTAGCCGCTGTGGGCAAGGGCGGACGTGGCGGTCAGCGGCAGTTCAAGGCTCTTGAGCGTGCACTTGCTGACGGCACTCTGATTGTTACCTCGTCGCCGGCTGTGTACCTCACGGACACGCAGGACGGCAGCCACGATCAGATCAAGCTCACTAACAACGCGCTCGGCACGGTTACACCGCCGACCGGTTGGGACAGCTAATCTGCCCGAACAATTTGTTCAAAACAGAGGGGCTGGCCACATTCGTGGTCAGCCCTTTTCTGTTTGTATAATTAGCATTAAATAACGGAGCAAAACCATGGTCGTAATCGCCACCCCGTCGACGAATCCCCTTATCACTTGCGACCCGAACCTCTCTGCGGCTCCAGTGCTATTCCCTGAGTCTTGTGCCCAGCAAGACGCCCTGTCGGCTCCCGTATCGAAAACGAACGGCGTACCCGTCCTGACGCGTACCAGGGCCGTCTCCGTAACACAGGGGCAGGCAGCCCATATCGACTGGAATATGATCGACTCGCAGGGTAGGCCCGTCGATCTTCGGCCGTGCGGATTTGGCGGCGAGGACCCGCCGGTAGCGTTTAAGGTTGTTTTCCGCCTCAAAGAGCAACTGGCACTCGGAAACACACGCCCGCCCCTGCAACTCGACACCGAACTGTTCGACGCTGAAACTGGCCGCGTACGCGTGCAGTTAACAAAAGAGATCACGAAGTATCCGGGCATCTACTACGGCGAAATGGCCCTTATCGACAACACCAACCCGGATGAAAACCCGCCGCCGGTTGTGTTTTCAAACATCTTCTCGGTCATTATCAACCGCAGCACGTTCGGGCCGCAAGGAAATCAAAACGGCCCGCCCAGTATAGCCGAAATTCGGCTCCACCTTCGCGACTCAAGCCCCGCTGAAAGTTATTTACTTGAGCACGTTATGTTCGATGACGCCGAGATCGCACTGGCTATCACTCGACCGGTCATGTACTGGAATGAGGTGCCGCCGCCGCTCGACAACACGTATAACACGCAAAACTTTCCATTCCGGTATCACTGGTTGGAAGGAATCTGTGCCAACTTGTTCTTTATGGTGGCCGAGCAGTACCGCCGTAATCAGTTAGGTTATTCGGCAGCCGGTATGTCGATTGACGATCAGAATAAAGAAGCCTCGTACGAGCGTGCCGGCCAGGCGCGTTGGCAGGCGTATCGCGAGTGGGTTCGGGCCACGAAAGCCAGTATCAATCTTGAGAGTTGCTACGGCGAAGTCACGTCGAACTACAAGTACAGTGCCTACACGGACGCGATTCGTATCCGGTACTGATGTTACGAAACCTATGCTCAAAAATTTTTAAGTCTCGGTTCCGTAACACTAAATACTTCGCCAAAAACGGGCATATTTAGTACGCACCGTCGTAGCTACCGGCGCGTACTGCAGCACACTGGCACGATGTGTTGTTTTACATTTACAGTGCCCTATGAAGGAGACTGGCCGTGAAGGCAGTCAATGCAGTAACCCAGGTTGTGCTCGCCAAGATGTGCGAGGTCGAAAGCAAACTCGCCGAAAAGGGCAAGCCCACGCTGATCGACGCCTACAACTCGGCGATCAAAACCGCTCAAAATTCCGGCATGTCGGAAGAGGACGCGGAGGCGGCGGCCAAGTTCACGACCACGATGGTTGTGACGATTAACACGGTCAATCTGCTCAAGGGCATTTGCGATGCCGTGTCGAAGACAGGGCGGGTGATCTGCCAGATCGCCGCACCCGAGATCGCGGCTCAGGCAATCGAGATGGCCGAGAAGGAGGGGCTCACGGAGGTCGTTGAAGAGGGGCGTAAACTTCAAGACCCTGAAAAACTTAAGGAAGCGGCCAAAGAAGCTGCAAGTGACCTGCTTACGGCGGTGTCACTTCTTAAAGAACTGATGCCGGCAGTTGGAATGCTTGTGGAAGACGAGGCTGTCGCCGAGGGTCTGATCCGAGAAGGCAAGAAGCGAAAAGAGAGTCAGACGCAAGTGAAGGCCAAGCCCGTTTCGGGTACGGTCGCCCCGTTTGGTCGGCGTATTGAGCCGAGCCAGAATTAGTTGAGTTTCGAGGTATCCGGGAACCTGCCGGGCGTCACTATGTTGGGTGCACAACCCTATAACCGACGCAAAAGGAGGCTGCCGAGAAGGCAAAATCAAATCGCTTGTTGGCCGCAAGGCTGCAGTGATTTGATTTTTTTAGCTATCAGCGGTCAAGTAGAATACAAGAACCGTTTTTGACGTTTAGCGCGGCAAACACTAAAAAAGTTGCGTCATTCCGCCCGGGATATCAAATGAGCCAGCAGCGTATTTTCCCGTTCCGCCGCGTTTCAGTTGACCACATGGTGCGCGGAACATCGCGGATCTGGTGGCAATTAGAGCCGTTATTTAACGAGCCAGGCCCGTACAGTTTTCAACTGCAATACGGCCGCACGGGGCTTCGCGACACCGTAGATTGGAAGAATATCGGTGCCCCGGTCACTAACGGCTACGCCGCGGAAGACCCGGCTTGGCACGAGGGCGGTTATGACCTTTTAGCCCATTATCGCGTCATATTAACGACGCCAAACAATAAATATGTATCGCAGGCGGCCAACTGTTTTGGCGAACTGACGGAGCGAGACTGGCTGCTGTCACGAGAAGTTATCCGCAAAGAGCAACTGCGGCATCGGCTTGTGTCAGTATCTGGGTTTTTAATTAAACCGTATCGTTTCGGCAAATTTTGCAAACGGTGCCGTGACCAGTTAACGCAAGAGGTGACGGACTCTGACTGCCCGCAATGCAACGGCACGGGTTTCGAAGTCGGTTATCATCCGCCGCTAGCCATGCAATGTTGGGACCTCTCGCCGCAGATAATTCAAGAAGACGTTAGCGACACGAAAGGCACAACACGCGAAAACGCATATGTCGAGGCCCGTGTTATTGGGTTTCCGGCATTAAATAAAAATGACATTTGGGTGAACAGCACCACCGACGAACGTTGGCGTATCGAGGCCATCCAGGTAGCGGCGGCCATGCGCGGCGTTCCGATTATCTATACGGTGCGTATGGGTTTACTGCCGTTTGGAAACCCGGTGTACGCTATCGAGGTAAAGGACGAATCCCAAGAACGTATCGGCCCCACGTTGCCGGCTTTAGGTTGCGGCCCGGTGTCGGTAGACCACAATTATGGCGGCGTGGACAATTTAAGTTATGTCACTGAAAACGGCTGCCACGTTGTCGGGGCGACCGTGTATTTGTTTCCAAAAGCCGTTTTTGACGCGCTGGGCGTCAACACGCCAAAAAATCAGGCCGTGGCGGTAACGTATACGAAAGCCAACGGTCGGTGGACAGAATCTGTAAATCTCGACTATGGCGACTACGCTGTTATGTATGAAAAGCCGGGAGAATACGGCCCGGACGTTACGTACATCGATGTGGCGAGTACGGCGGCCTGCACGTGGACTCCCGCGCCGCCGCTTGTTGAGGGACCGCCCGGAGAAGAAACAGTTTTAACAACCGAAAGCGGTGCTGTTTTGTCGTCTAGTACGCCGATTAAAACCTGCAACAGCCGAACATCAAAAGAAGATTTTTGGGCTATCTAATGGCTGACAACGAAACTTCAAATAACGACAAAAAAGGTTTTCGAGTCGGACTTGATCGTATAAAAATGTCTGATGTCGTAAAATTCTTCGGTAAGCCGGTCACGTTACTGAAAAAAACTGAATTTTTAGAAAAGAGCGAAATCAGTGAGCGATTGCGACAACGTCACAAATCCGCCGGAAGTTGAAAATCAGTTTCCGGCCGGTAGCGAACCTGATAACCGTGTGCCCAAAGTAAGTTCTTTGTGCTCCTACGGTATGCGCCCACACGTAATGACCGGATTGTTGCGGCAATTACTTATTGGCCATTTTAAAGACCCCGAAAACATCGAAGAGCCGCGCATTCGTCGGCATATTCAAGAATTGCTGTCGTGGAAGCCGTCGGATCCGGAAACTGCTGAGCCTAATATTGGCGGACTTTTGATCGAAAGCATCACCAGGTGGAATCCCACAAAAGCGGATAAACGACCTGCCGTTCTTATTAAAAGAAATTCGTGGAAGTGGACACGGCAGGTAATTGGTGACAAGGCACAAGAGAATGCTTATACTGGAAGCACGACGTACGCCGGATTTTGGGAAGGAAGCCATACGCTGTTTTGTATGGCCCAGTACGGCGCCGAAACCGAATTTTTGGCGGCGGAAGTCGTCAAGTTTTTAATCAATTTTTCTCCGCTTATTCGCGACCAGATGGACTTACATAAGTTCTACGTCAGCGAGGTGGGCGGGATAGGAGAAATTCAAGAAGTTATACAGGGATATGCCGTTCCTGTTAACGTCGCATATGTCGCCGAGGAAGCCTGGATGCTCCAGCCATATGCACCGCGACTCAAGCGGATTGTCTTCAAGGCATCAGATTTATTGGCCTACTAAAATGCGGAGTTGGTGTTTTTTTTACAGTTGAGTGGTTGTGTATACTACTCGTACGCGCCGAACCGCACACAAATTTTAGGTATGGAGACCTGAAGCATGTCGAGCTACGTCAAACCACAAGTACTTGTATTTCAAGAATTCACCATTGTTCCGACGGAGATCACGGAACCGCTGCGTGCACATATTGCCGGCCCGCACGCCGTCTTGCACCGCTACAAGGTTGCGGAAGAGAAGAACGCGAGCCGTCTCGGTGCCTATAACCGGCTTGAGGACGTCTGCTACCTTTGGCCCGGTCGTGAAGCCGGCAGCCACATCGACCACGAGTACACCAAGTTGTACATCGACGACGCCATGCTGCTTTATTATGAGCACAACATCGGCTCGCCGGCGGAGCACAACGTTACAGCCGTCGAAGGCAAGCGTAACTGGATTCAGTCCAACGTTTTGGCGTTTAAAGTTAACGGCGGTTACCCCCGCAGCGATGTCTTCAACGACCGCGACGTTCAACTCGGCGACGTCGTATACCTGCGTTGCGTGACCGATTCTGAAGACACTTGCGTTGAGCATGAGTTAACGACGACTGTTACAGGGTTTGCCAGTGAGGCTGTTGACTCGGTCATCGAGCCGGCGTTCTCGGACACGAACAACCAAGAAACAACTGCGTCCAGCACGACGATCACTGTTGTTCACGGTTCCAGCCTTGTTAACTGCGTCGGCGTAACAACGGCTGAAGACAGCAACTATAACGGTCTCGCCAGCGGTGACGTGACCGAAGAGTACCTCGTCGAGGTTGTCAAGAGTTCGACCAGCGGTTGCAACGCGGCTCGGCTGCGTGTGACATCTGCCAGCGGTCGCGACAACGTTCTTGAAGTCGCCCCGGCCGATTTTGGCTCGTCGACGGCTGTCGGTACTCGCGGTCTTAAGGTTGTTTTCACCAATACCGGCGACGAGACGTGCGCCGCGACTGCCGCCACAAACGGCATCGCTGCCAGCAATTTCGTGGTTGGTCAAAAGTGGCGCGTCGTCGTGGCTCAGACCTACAACGCCGTGTCTGCGGCGACGGTTGCGCTTGATAACGACAATCTTGACGAGGCCGGCAACATCCTCGGCGAGTACTCTGGCCTCAAGAACGACACCTACGTCGTCGAGTGCACAAAGGGCGGTGTCTGGTCGTCGCGTCCGGAGATCACTGTCCGCACCGTAAAGGGTCTGGACTTCTCTGGCCCGACCGAAGTCACCGCGACAAACTACGACGACGCGATTGCGATCGGCAGCAGCGGCGTACGTGTTAATTTCACTGGTTCTGGCATCACAGGTCTCCGCAAGGGCGACAAGTGGTACGTCCCGGTCACGGCGACAGCCGCGGGCCCGGTACGCCGCCTGATCCTCCGCGACGACCTCCCGTCGCAGATGTTAACAGCGGCCGAACTCGACCTGAAGTTGTTCATCAAGGACGACATTCAGGTTTCGCAGAACCGGCTCGGTTTTGCTCCGGAAGTTAACTACTCGGTGGAAGCCACGCAGATTTGCGTGAAGGAAGGCGTTATCGCCTACCACCCCGAGTGGACATCTGCCGGTGCAGAACAACCGCTGCCCGTTTACTCGGGCACGCTGCACGTCGAGTACCGCGAATGGCTGTCCGAACTGGCCGACCAGGTCAACGCTATTAACAACGTTGGCGACCTTGATCAGATCAAGGGCCAGCTTGACCCCGACAATCCGCTCAAGTGGGGCGTCTACAAGGCACTTTCCAACTCGAACGGCACCGCGGTTAAGTACACGGCCGTCGCCCAGCCCGATCTGTACGACACAGACGGCAAGAAGACTGGCATCAACCTCGACAGTTGGGCTGAAGTTCTTGAGCGGCTGAAGGGTCGCGATGACTTCTACAACCTTGTTCCGCTGACGTTCAACACCCAGGTGCACAACCTGTGGGCGGCTCAGACCGTCTCGGAATCGAACGAGTTTGCCAACAATTGGAAGGCGGCTGTTGTCAGCCTGCATTCACGTCCGACTGTCATGGTCGTGGGCGAGGGTGCGAGCATCGCCGGCGTGGCGGGCAACGTGATTGCGGATCCCGTACTGGCTGTAGTCGAAGACGACCCGGACGCGACAAACACGCAATACACGCGGTTGCGCGTGCCGACCGGCAGCGGCTATTTCATCACCAACAACGTTCGTCCGGGTGACGTAGTTCGTTACCTCTACTCGGTCGACGGTTTCGGCGACGAACAATATGAAGAGTTCGTGGTCGACGCCGTGTTGTCGGAAAACACGCTGCGTCTGTACTCCGGTCCTGACGCCGCCGTCACTGTTCCGCAACGCGTTGAGATCTACCACAACAACAACCGCAACGAAATCTCGGACGACGTCGCCACCCAGGCCGGCGCGTTCGGTTCGCGGCGCGTTGTAGCCGTGTGGCCGGATCAGGTCGGCGAGGGTGGCACGCTCCAGCCCGGTTACTACCTGGCCGCCGCGATTGCCGGTCTTGCGAGCGGCGTTGTGCCGCAGCAGGGTCTGACCAACGTCGAGGTTGCTGGTTTTGACGACTACACTCGGTCGTACAAGTACTTCAATGAAACCCAACTGAACCGTATGGCGGAGGCTGGCGTGTGGATCGTAACTGAAGATCGTGACGGCACTCCGCACACGCGGCACGCCGTGACGACCAACAACCTGGACCTGAACCGTCGGGAAGAAATGATTCGGCGCAACGTCGACTCGATGTCTTACCTCTTCCTGCGTCGTCTGCGTCCGTACATTGGTCGTTCCAATGTTACACCGGGAATGATCACGCTGTTGACCAACCAGTTGACAACTGTCATCAAGACGTTGAAGACGAACGGCACAACCGACGAGGTTGGGCCGCAGTTGATCGACGGCACGATCCGGATTTTACGTATCCATCCGCTGCTCAAGGACCGGATCGAGGTCGTTCTCGACCTGACAGTGCCGGCTCCGCTCAACAACATCGAACTGCATTTAGTGGTATAAGTCCAAAGGAGATAACATATGCCCGGTACTAGTGTATTTGCGACAAACTGCGGTAAGGACCAGGTTTGGAACGGCTCGTTCCTTGCGGACAACGTCCACCTTACCTGGCCTGGCAGCGGCGAAAATAACGGCGCCCTGGTACAACAGGTCCAGTTTCAAATTCAGCGTAATGTAAACATGCTGTATGAAATTGGTTCGCCGAATGTTTATTACGTTGGTGGTCGTCGGCAGGGCAATGCCACGTTTACACGCGTGGTGTCCGGTTCGTCGACTTTCCGGCAACTCGCGACCGATTTTGGCAACATCTGCAAACCGCAGGATTTGTGGCTCGACGCCAAGCAGGCGGCGTGCAAAGGCAGTTGCGGCGGCTCTGGCGGCGTGAAGTACACCTTGATGAACGCCACGCTTAACCTCGTCGGTGCTTCTGTGACCGCGAATGACATCGTAA
>RGUK01000519.1 GCA_010027825.1 bacterium | reverse complement strand
GCTGACCAAACCAGACTCATACTGACGCGCGGCTGCGACGCCGGCCTCGCCAAACTTGGCGGCCTGCTCGGTGGCAGAAAAGAATGCGTCAGTCTGCTTCGTAACGGCACGCTGCTGGGACTGCTCGGCCTTGCGATCTTCTTCCGCCTGCTCGGCGGCGGCCTTGTTGCGAGCCTCAATTGCTTTGGTCTGCTCGTCAAACTGCTTGCGAGCCTCGCCGGCGGCCTGAGCGTACGTCTGCTCGTTGATCATGCCAGCCTGCAGCTGCTCGTTAAGCCTTCGCAGTTCCGTTTGATAAGCGAGCGCTGCGTCAAACCCGGCCTGGCCATATTCGGCCGACTTGTTGATTGCATCCGACAGTTGCTTTTCCTGCTGTGCAATCGCAGCGTTGACCAACTGCATTTCCTCGTCAACCATTGCCGCGGCCTCGGCGGTTGCAGTGGCCGCGGCAGCCGGGCCAGATGCTGCGGCGTTGTTTCCTTCTGTCTCGCCGCTGGCAAATGCTTTGCCGATAACCGGAATTCGGCTCATGAACTCGTAAAAGCCTTGGATCTTCTTGTCGATGTACTCAAACACCGGAGTGACAGAAGCAAAGGCCGAATTCATGGCGGCGCGGATCGTATCGGCAAAGTCGATGTACTCAAACACCGGAGTGACAGAAGCAAAGGCCGAATTCATGGCGGCGCGGATCGTATCGGCAAAGTTATTGAAACCCACGATGACGGGAGATAGCAGAGTGTGGATGGTCGCGCCGGCAACCTTCAGCACGCTGCCCAACAGCTGCGCCAGCACGCCGATCAATTTCAGCACGCCCTCAATGGCGGTGCCGATCAGCGTGGCAAACGGGGCCAGAGCCTGGCCGATTGGAACGGCAATCGACGTGATTCCCTCCATCAGCGAAGCCACGCCCGCGTTTAAGCCGGCAAACCCGGAATAGATTGCCGCAAATCCTTCAACAAAAGGATGTACGAACGCGTCGCCAAATGACGCGAACGCTGCTTCGCTCCGCTTGCTGGATTCCTCGGCCTCTTGCATGGCAAACGCCAAGTCATCGACGTGTTGCGCGTTGACCTGGCCTAGTTCCGCGTTGAGGTCCTCTATAGAGGTCTTGCCTTCGTTAAGGGCCTTGGCCATCTCCAACGCTTTTTCTTTGGCGTCCAGCATGGCGCGGCCAAAGTTCAGGGCAAGCAAAGCGCCACCGATTAGTGGATTGCTCAACCCCAGTGCTGCGGAGGCAAAGGTTCCCAATGCCCCGCCGCTGACGCCGAGATACACGCCCACAAGTTTGGCAGCGTTTGCCAAGCCGCGAAGTCCGACAAATGCTCCGAACGCCGATTTGGCCATGTCGGTGAAAGTGTTGCCAGTTTTGACACCAGTTACAACTTTCAACGCCACAAGCAACACGCCGGCGTCTTTTGCAAACTTAAGCAGCGCGGATCCGCCTTCCGCGGCAGAACTGACGCCGTCGCCAAGTTTTTGCACCGTTTCCGCTGTGGCGTTGATCGTGCGCTGCAACAAACTGGACGAAGACCGCATCTCATCTGTTGCCTGGGTTGCGGCGTTCATGTCGGCCTTCGCTTTTTCGACGGCGCGACTGTACACCTCCTGCGTCAGCAGCCCTTTCTGCAGCAACTTGTCTAGCTGGGACACCGACGCGGCGTACTTCTCGGTGGGCGTCTGCA
>RGUK01000518.1 GCA_010027825.1 bacterium | reverse complement strand
TCAAATTCCTAAAACTCTTTCCTCTGGATCGTATTTATTTAATCCATCTGGATGTGACGACATAAGCTCAAATCGTGGCTTCGGAACATTTCAAGCCATTAGATTTAATGCTGTCTATATTCCACAAAGGTCGACCTTCAGCGATATAGCTTGTTATTATGTTAGCGGTGGCGGCTCAAATGCAAAAATAAGAATGGCAGTTTATGATTCAGATGGAACAAACGGCTTTCCACTAACACTGCTTTGCCAAACAACCGAAGCGTCTAAACCAGGTTTCTCAGCCTATAAGTGGCGGAAATTATACTTTTAACAAGGGAATTTACTGGGGAGCAATCTGGTTTAATGCAGACTCAACATCAATAAATTTTTATGGTCCGATTAAACCTGCCATGAATCTTTATTCATCCAACCTATTACTTTCAACAGGAGGATCGACATATAAAACAGATTATATGCTTCGACTGACAAGTAACTATGATTCAAATGGTTACCCGTCGACAGTAAGTGTTTCCACATCAAATATAGTTGGAGCACAAGAGGCTCCGTCACTTTTTTTTAAATATGCCTAAAATTTATTCTTTTATTAACGGGGTTCAGCATAAGTTTGATGACAGAACTCTTGATGAGGCGAAGTCTGATTGCATAAACATTATTAATCAGATTTCGTCAGGATTTATTAGTGAAGCAGGGTTAGACCAAATTACCCAGCAAAACGCCGCCCTCGGCATCTATCCGCCAGAGCGTTGCGAGGCCATCAAGTCCTACATCTCCGCTTGCCGCAACGAATACCTGCGGTGCAAGGGATTGATCCAAGCCGCCCAGACCAACGACGAGGCCGATGCCGTCCGGCCTGTGACCTATGGCCACCGCCTACACCTACGGCGATTTTCTCGCCGCGCTTGAATATCTGGAGGCCGAGGGCTACATCGAGCGCTTCTTTGACGAGACCGGGGCGGAGTGCGTCCGCATTTGCGAAGGCGCAGAGGAGTGCGAGGTGTGAGTGATTCGGATATTTTGACCGAGCTCCGCATCGCCGTGGCGAGGATTGAGCAGCGCCAGATCCACATCCTGGAATTATTCGAGGATCACAAAGGCAAGATGAAGGCCCTAGAGGACGAGGCCGGCACGATCAAGGGCCGGGTCTGGCTGATCTCCACCATCGTGTTCGGGGTACTAGCGGCCGCTTGGGAGATAATTAAGAACAGGCTCCTCGGACACTGATCGTTTCTTAATCCCTTAACCCCTTAATCCCTAAGTGCCTTTGACATGCCGGCCACGGCATGGAAATCATCACCCATATCCTTAACAACTGGCAGAGCTACATCGGCGTGCTGGCGACCGTGCTGGGTGCGGCCATTGCCGTCGCCACCCTGATCCCAGGGGACGAGCCGGAGCGGACGCTCCAGAAGATCGTCGATTTCATTTCGCAAATCTCCCGCAAATAAGGGGAGGGGATGATCACAGGTGCCCTTACCGTCCTCGGCACCCTTTTGGCGCTGGTTCTCTGGTGGCTCCAAAACCGCGGCAAAAACCGGCACGAATATCGGGACGCCATCATTGAGGCCGAGCGGCGCAAGCGCGATCAAAAGATTGATTCGTGGTGGACTAAGCGGCCTCCTGCTGGCTCTTAGCCTTGCCGGCTGTGCCACGGTCACTCCGATTGCGGACGGCCCGCCTCCGCGCCCGGA
>RGUK01000517.1 GCA_010027825.1 bacterium | reverse complement strand
AAAAAACAATTGTTTTTTGCCGCACACACAAAAACGGAAATCCGAAATCGTAAAAATTGTAAAAATCCGAAAAATATCGAAAAATCCGCAAAAATCTCCAGAAAATCTCCGCATTTTTTCGGAGAAAAATATTTTATATCATATTTGTACTGTAAATTTATTTTTCGTAACAAATCACAAAAATTATTTTCTCCAGATTTTCTCCAGATTTATTTTCGGAGCAAAATTTTTGTATCATATTTGTATCGTAAAAAAATATTTTTCATTTTCTTTGTTTTTACGAAAAACACAAAGAGGGGACTCTTGCTCTTTTTCGGATTTTGAATTTTCCGATTTTATTCTTCCGGAAAATTATTTCGTAATACAGGATATACAATGAATACGGAATTACAAAATTGCGTCGAGAAAATGAAAGAAACGGATACGGAAATTACGAATCGTCTTGTAAAAATAAGACAAGGTTTCCATAATCAAAATGAAATTATTGATTCTATCGCGGAAGAATTGGAAATGTGTTTTAATCCAAAACGGAAAGGAAAGAAAAAACGGAAACGGCATCCAAAACGGAATCAGAATCCAAAAGTGAGAAACCAAAACGGAAGCCGAGAGCAAAAAAAGTAACGATAAACGAGTCATCTCTAACCGGATGTTGTGACAAAAAAATTGTACTAGAAGACGCTAAGGAAAATATCCATACTCATCCGCCAAAAAAGAATGAGATATCCCTAAAGATAAATGAAGTTACGGAATTACAGGACATGGTTTTACCAGACGAAATCCTAGAAAATCTGCCCAAAATTGACCAAAATTGATAAGACCAAAAAACCAAACCAGCAAAGACAAAAAGCAACGCAATGACCACTCCAAATCCGTATATCCGCACTCTCCAAGACTATGCGATTGAAATGGCGACGGACTATTTTGATGAGATGACCGAAAATGACAAGCAAGACTTTCTTATGACAGTCTCCAATTCAGAAGCAATAATAGATTTAGTATGGAGTGTAATTTCTCGCGAAATCGATGATGGATGCTTGAAAGATATTATACTCGCGGAACTTATGGACCGACGGGATGAGATTTATCAGAAGGTAAAGGAACACGTGAAAGATGCTCTCTCTTAAACACGATGTATAGATTGGCGTTGTCCTGTGTGACGCGAAGGATTTTTGTGTTGTTTTCCAAAGCGTATTTTGGTATTACGGCGGTCACTATACGCCGTCCGTACCAGAAGTCAACATTCGCGGTACACATTTTTTCAATCCACTTCCAAAACATACGTCTCTAATAGATATGGCGATTTCCGTCTTACGTATTGTCGATCGGGAAGCATACGAATCGGATAAGAAGACATTGTTGGAAATGTTAGATACTATAACGATACCTAAGATTGAGAGAAACCGTAGGGATACAGATGGTAACGTAATCGTACGAAATCGTGAAGCCATAATTGGAACGGAGGGGAGAACCTGTAATTTCGGATTAATACGCAGTAGAAAGTGTGGATACGCGGTGTCCAAATACTCGATCAAGCATCCGAGAATCTACCGAGCCATTTTTGATTTCGCGAAACATGTCTGTCCGCCCGGAATGGATGTGACGTCTGTAACTCTCAATTACGGAGTGAAGGCAAAGAAGCATACGGATTCATTCAATGTCGGAGACAGTGTGATTGTTGGCATCTCCAACTA
>RGUK01000516.1 GCA_010027825.1 bacterium | reverse complement strand
ACCTGCTGCACGGCGATGATGTGGTGCATGAGGTTGATGCACAGCACGAACGTGCCCTTGCTACAGAGCCTACCTGGCAGCTGTTGGCAAAGCTGGGCGCGAGCTTGGCTTTTGTCATGGGTGCGTCGCACCTGACCGTGCACTGTGCGGTAGGTCTTGCAACGGCGCTTAATGCCTCCCCTGAAACGATTGGGGCTACTATTCTGGGTGTTGGCACCACGCTGCCTGAACTAGCGCTTTGTTTTGGTGCTATTCGCCGCGGCGACTTTGGTTTGGCTATTGGGCCCACCCTAGGAACCGTACTGGGCCAGACAACGCTCATCCTGGGTTTATTGGCTGTTCTTTCTAAAAAACCGGTGCAGCTTGCCGGCTTGCAGTGGGCGTGCATGTTCATGTTCTTAGCTTTTGGTATCCTGGCCTGTGGTCTCATGCGGCGGCGCCCGATGGGGCGGGGCACGGGAGCTGCCTTGGTGAGCTTATTCTTCGCCTATTTGGCTTATCAGGTCGTTTTGTAGCACAACATCTCGTAATTTTACCAGCTTAAAAAAGGCCGCTTTTGTGCGAAATTGTGCAAAAGCGGCCTTTTTGTGCTGATTCTCAACCTTTCAGTTTGTAAAAAAGACGCGTTTTCTAGGGCTTTTTTACCTTTGCTCCGGGTCTGGTACAATTAAGAAAGATTACTATTTTAAAGGAGGGGTTGTTCATGCAAAGCATACGCCTTTTTTACGCATTCTTGCTGACTATAGCGCTAGGAGGAGCAACCGCTTTTGCCGATTCCATTACCGCGCTGGCGGATGCTTTTTTTAAGGGATATCCCGAATATGCTATGCGCGATATTCGCAGGATGGCTTTTGACAGGCCGTTTATTACAGCTGATGAGCACAAAGAGATGTTTGACCGTTACTTGGAAAAAATGATGGATCAGCCGTTTGCTGACCAAAGCAAGCAACGTTCTGCCTGGTTAAGGCATGATGGGTTTGGCTTACAAGATTTGCTCATAACGGATGCTGAAAGCAGGCTGGTACTTAATGGTATCGACGATGCGCAAACAATTCCTTTTGTAGAAAAGAAAGTTATTCCAGCCGGGAGCAAGGTGCTAGTTTTGGGCGATTTGCACGGTAGTGCCCATAGCCTCCTGCGCAGTCTGGTGCGCATGGTCAAACAGGGACATCTGCGCGATGATTTTACGCTTGCGCCAGATCGCTACCTGCTTGTGCTAGGTGATATCACCGACCGGGGCTGTTATGGTATTGAAGTGGTTTATTTGTTGCTCAAGTTGAAACTTGCCAATTTTGACCGTGTTTGGTTGGTGCGCGGGAACCATGAAGGCGTTCTCATTACGCAGCAGTATGGTTTTGCAGTGGAGCTGGGCAGAAAGTGGCCTGCGCGAACAGCGGGAAGAATTTACAATGCCTTCATCGCATTTTGTAGGACGCTGCCGCTTGCTATTTTCCTTGGCGTGCAGGTACCAGGCGTAGAAAAGCCTATTTTCATGCAGTGTTGTCATGGTGGTGTAGAACCATTTTACGATCCGAACGAGCTCTTGTGCGCTGACGCTAAAGTGTCTTTTGAGCGGGTGGAGCGGGAAGAAATTCCAGCCAGCTTTCTTGCAACGCGGCATGGTGCAAGCATAACAAAATCTTCTCGGGGCCGTAAGCATATCGTAGGTGATGGTTTTCAGTGGAGTGATGTTACGGG
>RGUK01000515.1 GCA_010027825.1 bacterium | reverse complement strand
TAGGCAAATAACAACTATTTAAAACAGAATCCGACCTTGGGCTCCGCCATGAGTGACCTCCTGTCATTTGATGACAGGAATGTCCTCAACGGTGTTCCCTGTCGTGGCCCGTCCTTGTTGGGCCTGCGAGTACTTGACGATCTGCGAGTCTACCCAATCGGCGTACAAACTGATACGGGTAAAGGCACTGTCGTCGCCATAGGTTCCGTCAGGTTTGCCATCTTCCGCGGCAAGAAATGAATTAATTCCCGCCAGTTCATTGCCGATAAACATGCCGCCGCCCGAGTCACCCGGTGTAATGCCGAACTCCAGCGGAAAACGGCCCGTAACTGACGGCGCGGCTAACAGCACTGCCCGCTCGGTGCTGTCGATCTTGTTGTGGCCCGCACGCCGTTTGCCGTCGGACTCTTTGCCGCCAGCCGTGAACGTTCCATAAATGCCAAAACCGGCAATCGTGATCGCTTTGCCGGTTTCGTCTGTCTTGCGGTAGAGTGCGGGATAGAACTCTAGTTTAATAGGTGCCGGAGTGTACGCCAGCGCAATGTCATGAAACCCGACGTTGTCTTCGTCGTAGTCTTTGTGAATGACCACGTAGGTCAGGGGATGATCGAAACCGTCTTTTATGACAACATTATTGCGGCTGTCTTTGACGACATGGGCTGCTGTAAGGACCCAGTGCGGCTGAATGACTACCGCTGAGGCAATCTGACTGTGCGTTTTATTGCACTTTTTGCAATCTATTGTGTTGCTGATTTGAACGACGTTGGGAAAACTCTTTCCAAACTCGACGTATTTGCTGTCGGGCGTACTGGGGTCAGTTGTCCCCGCCATGACTCGGCTGGTCCACACAAAAATAATTACGTACCGCACCAGTCGAACAAGGAATTCACGCACGTCCATGTGCGCCTCCTGCTATGCATATAGCTTTTGCATCAGATGTCGTTCAATTATTTAATGTGCTTAGTGATTCGACGACGGGTAGCCAAAGTTTGAAAGTCGTTTATAAATGCTCGGCGACAATGACGGAATCGCACCCGTGCGGCCGGCTCCACGAATCGGATACGGCACGCGTACGGGCGGCACGTCTTGCGGATGATTGTTGATCGCGTCGCGTTTGGCACTATCGACGCGCAAATCGCTGCTCGGCATCATCCATTCGTGTGTGCCCTGCCATTGCGGCGACCACGAGTTCACGGCAGGAGCGGTGCCCTCGTCGATTTCCCACTGTTCCTGCGTCGGCCGCGGTTGAATAGGCACGATCGGCGGCTGGGCGGCTGCGGGCGACGAGGTGGGTTGATTATTTTGTTTGGCGGGAGCCGAGGGCGCGGCAGGATTTTGCTGTGCGGCAATCGCCATTTTTACAAAATGACCGAACGAAAAAGGCGTCATGTGTGTACTCGTGTTAATACAAATTGTCAAGAATTAATATTGCATACCGTACATCGTCGTGTTCGTGGAAATGCCACCATTCGGCGGTTTAAGCAGTTGGTATCCGTCATTGGCACCGGCCGGCATTTTGGCCTGCGGAACCCGCGGCTCGGGAAGAGCACCAGGACGCATGGTATTCGGCGTCATGTTGGCGGTTTCCATAAGTTTGGGATCCATGGTGTGTTTGGCCACAACCGCACTCGGTGCCGCCGGCTTCGGACGCCGACCACCCATTAACGACTGCAGGAAATCATTGATCGAATTCACCGTATTGGGGCTG
>RGUK01000514.1 GCA_010027825.1 bacterium | reverse complement strand
GTTTCCCGCTTGCAACGCGCCTAGGATGATGCCGAGGATAGTTGTGAGTTTGTCCGTATTCATGGTGTTACCTTTCCGTGTTATATCTTCGCTCTTGACCGGCCTCTAACTTCGCAACCTTCAATTCCAGTTGCCGCACCTGCTCGCGCAGCGGCGCGATGCCGTCGCTTACCGCGTCGCGCACCATCGACTTGCCGCCCGCTGCCATGAGTCCTAGCAGCCCGACGACTACCCACTTGCGAACCTCCTCAACGAGTGTCTTTGTTCTCTCGGCCATAGGTCAAAATGCGGGGTTGAATTGCTGCCGGTGTCCTACTCGATGGCGTAAACCCTAACTTTAGATAGCATTCCATTGGTAAATCCGGTCGTTGTGGCGAGGCATACATAGATATCAAACGGAACCGAAGTGTCCACGAGATTAGTAACTCCGTTCACGAGCGGTGTCCCCTGCAAAAGTCCTCCTATAAACTGATTTGTGTAAGACCCGTAATTGACAAAAAGGCTTGCATTTAATGCAAAAGTAGTCCGAGCATTTAATGATGCCTGTAAAAATGTCCCGTTCCCTACGTAATTTGTGTTTTGCCCTGCATACGCATATAGAGTGCCCGCCGTCGTGTTTGCGTTGGTTGTAGTGCTGTGCATTACCAAATGCACGATTGCATTTGAACTGCGAAGAGCAGAGCAGGTAATTCGTGCAACATAGGTTCCACCACTCCAGCCACCGTTGTTTGTCAACGTGCTGGCGGCTGTTGTTGACAGTGAATCAAGATAGATGTTCGTTGGAGATGACCCTATTAGTCGAACTCCAATGCCGGTTATCGCCGAGCCGTCCCCTGCTAGCGTGCTGGCCGCGTTGGTGAGGATGACGGGGCCGGTGAAGTTGTTTGTGCCGCTGAAGGTGTTGGTTCCAGAAAGCAAAGCCTCGACGCCAGTGGCGTTCGTCACGTTAAGCAGCGTTCGCACGCTCGCAGCCGTGTTGCTGCTCACCATTTGCGCGCCTAGTGCAGAGATTGCAAGCGTGCGGTTGGTCGTGGTGGTTAGAACGGTGTTAGTCGCGGCTGACACCGCAAACGACCAGAGACAAAAAAGAATGCAAAACGGCTTCATGAAGTAAGTTCGGACGTTGATATAGTTGCGGCCCACGAGATATTAGTTGCGGCAACTCCGGTCACTGTGAATTTCAGCGCGCCGTAAGTCGTGTCGGCTGAAACGGCAAATCCCCACGTCGGAGTGCCAATCGGATTATCCTGCCACGTCGCAACGGCGCTTGCGGAGGTTGTGTCTTTCGTGACGATTCCGGTAAAGCAATAGCCTTGCGAAACAGAGGTTGAACCGGCTGTTCCAATATATAGCCCACTGCAAACAGGTCTGGTCCCGTCGCCATTGCTGCAAACGGCTTGCGGCGTTGTCCCGGCCACGGTTGCCTTGGCCGTCCATGTCGCACCGGAGTCGGTCGAAACGTAAACGAAATCCGTATTGCGAACTGCGAACTGCTTTGTGCCGTCGGCTGACATTGCCACGCACGACCAAAGCCTAGTTGAGTCCCTAGCCGTCCATGTCGCTCCCGAATCCGAAGACGTGTAAAGGTAGCCGCCGGTGCTGCCGGTGTCACAAGCAACACCAACGCTGCCGTTCGAACTCAGCTTGATTCCGGTCCAGTTGCGAGCCGAATCGCGTGCGGTCCAAGTCCCCAAAGCTCCTGAGCTTGC
>RGUK01000513.1 GCA_010027825.1 bacterium | reverse complement strand
CGACCGGTTTTCAGCTTCTACTTCTTCTGCCCGCTCGCGTTCACGGGCAAGGCGGCGTGCATGGATACGATTGCGCATTTCGTCGTCCTGGGCGCGTTTATCGTCATCAGCCGATCGGCCCATAGCGCTGCCGACCAAGTTGCCAACCAGCCCACCAATTACCATGCCTGTTGCTGTGTCGCGTTTGCCGGCAACGGAGGCCCCAACTAAGGCGCCAGAAACGGTACCCAGTGTGCTTGCACGTTGTTCGTGCTTGCCACAGCCGGCAAGTGCCAATAGTAAAAAACCAGTACCAACCGAGGAGATATTTTTAAGAATCAGTTTTTTGTCCATCGTACACATCATCATTTGCAATCCAAACTACAGAACCCCGCCAACGGGCTTTGGTAAAATCGCCCACCGTCCGCAGTTTAACGAGCTCTTCGCTTGCTGGCAAATGCTCCAAAACGGTGAAGTTCCGGCCTGGACCGGAATAAACCGGTATGCCATCTCGCTTGGTGATCAGATAAACGCGTTGCTGGATGGCATATTTGAAAGCAAGCGTCAGTCCTGTGGAGGCCAGGGCGGTGAACAGGAGGCCGATGAGGAAGCGTTTTTTTTGTCTGAACAGTTTGCGCACATAGACAAACAGCACAATCCAGAGCGTGAGGAAGGCAAGTTGTAAGTAAAACATAGAAATGTGCTCAACTAAGTGCTCGTATGATTTGAGCAGGAGATAACTTTGGGCAAATAAAGGGTGATGCATCATCGTCTCGCGGGGGTATGAAGAATGGTAAACCAATAGTGGGCTTTTTTAAGCAGTGTCTCTTTTTCGCTGGTTGAAAGGGTCTTCTGACTGTATTTTGCGCTCGAGCAACTTGCTAAAAAGCCGATAAAGTCCTCAATTTTCTCTCGTTCAATGCCACGATCAGCCAAGAGTTCTTCAATGGTATCCAGGGTGAGCGTTGCAGGAGCTATCCCCACCTGTTGTCCCAAGTACGTCATGAAAAAGGCGTATACCCCTGGCAAGTCTGCCTGTTTGGTCAGTGCATGCAGGGTTTGTATCCGGCTAGAGCGCCTTTGTTTATATCGCGCGATCAGTCGTTGTTTGTGGACGCTGAAGAAGCGCAACAAGGGACGCGCGAAGAATGCGGCTGGTGCGAGTAAAAAGCTAGCAAAAAGCCACCAGGGGAGTGCGGGAAAGGAAGTGCTGGCGGGGGTTGTTTGCTTTGGTTTGTAATCATTCGGCGCAGGGAGCTCTGGAGCCTTTGATGTCGTGTCCGTTGGCTGAATGGGCGTGGTGGGGATGGTTGGAGCAGCTACACCTGTTACTTGTAAGCGTAGCGGTGTGGTTGCAATAGTGACGATTCGCCGGCTTTGTGTGTCAAAGTACCGAAAGGTCTGGGCTGGAATCGTTATAGATCCGGGCTTGCTGGCCTGCAACACGAACTCAAATTTCTTTTCTCCTTCCCCCAGCTCGCGCTCCAAGTTTTCATGCGTTTCGTTTTTGGATTCATAGTACTTCAGGCTGCTTGGCAGGGTTAGCTTTGGTATGGTTATTTGCGTCAAGTCAGCACGACCTTTGAGCGTCAGCGTCAAGGTCAGCGGTTCATTTACCTCCACCTCGTTGTTAGAGACGGTTGCTGCATACGAACTGAAAGCGCCCACAGCATCGACTGGTTGAGAGGTTGGTAGCGGAAGCACCTTCAGGGTGAGAGGGTTGCTGTTCTC
>RGUK01000512.1 GCA_010027825.1 bacterium | reverse complement strand
GTCGCCAAGCACCGTGCATCGTGTTCATTGATGAAATCGACGCCGTCGGCCGCCAGCGCGGTATCGGGTTGGGCGGGGGTAATGACGAGCGCGAACAAACGCTTAACCAATTGCTTGCCGAAATGGACGGCTTTGCCACTGAACACGGCTCCGTGATTGTTATCGCCGCAACTAACCGGCCCGACGTACTTGATAAAGCACTCATGCGTCCTGGCCGTTTTGACCGTTTGGTGGAAGTCCCCTTCCCTGACCTCAAGAGCCGGGAAGAAATTTTGGGCGTCCACAGCCGGAATGTTAAACTCGATGGCAGCGTTAATCTAGCCAAGCTTGCACGTGGCACTGCGGGCTTTAGCGGCGCAGACCTGGAAAATCTGATTAATGAGGCGGCATTGCTTGCCTCTAAGCACAATAAAGACTCCATCACCATGGACTTCTTTGAAATGGCACGTGACAAAATTATGCTTGGCGCAGAACGCAAAACCATCGTATTCACGGAGCTGGAAAAGCGCATGACCGCTTACCACGAAGCTGGACATACTCTTCTTAACCTGCTTCAACCGGAAACCGACCCCTTCCACAAGGTAACCATTGTGCCACGGGGCAGAGCGCTTGGCGTGACCTGGTCCTTGCCGGAGCGTGACAAATATTCCAAGGTAAAAGAGGAATACATGGCGCGCATGGTGGTTTGCTACGGTGCTCCAACGACATCGAACAAGCAACCAAGATTGCACGCGCTATGGTGAGCCAATTTGGAATGTCCGAGATGGGCCCTATCAATTACAACACTACCCAAGAACATCCGTACCTGGGACGTGATATTCAGACGGGCCGCGAATTTTCCGAGCGGACCGCTCAGTTGATTGATGAAGAAGTTACCCGGCTAGTCAACGCTTGCTACGCAAAAGGCAAACAGTTACTGGAGGAAAACCGCGACAAGCTAACGTTACTGGCTGAAAAGCTCATTGAGCAGGAGACGCTGCAGGCGCATGAAGTATACGAACTGCTGGGGTTGCCACCGCGGGAGTCGCATAGCTTTTTCCCCCATCCCGTTGCCGACTAGGTTAATTATTTCTATTTGAATTTTGTTTCTGTTTTTTAGCTGTCACCTTTCAAAAAAAAACAGTTTTGTTACAATACTACTCTTACCGGTGACAGTTGATTTGTGAAAGGACTTAACATGGCAAATATATGTACAATCTGCGATAAAAAGCCGGTTGTAGGTAACTTGGTGAGCAACGCCAATAACCGCACCAAACGCTGGCTGTATCCAAACGTACACGTTATCCGCTTTAAGCTTAAAGGCCAGCGCGAAGTACATCGCGGCGCTGTATGCACCAAGTGCGTAAAAGCTGGTAAAATTGAAAAAGTTGTATAACCCCATCCAGACTTGTTATAAGGGAATAATAGCATGGCAAATCTGAAATCATCGAAGAAGCGCGCGCTGCAAAATGAAAAACGGCGCCAGGTGAACCAAGCCAGAAAGTCAGAGGTTAAAACCCTCACCAAGAAGCACCGAGGTGGCACATTCAATGTCATCCACATGCAGCGCGAGGACAGCACGACCGCGCGGACGCACTAGCAGAGGGTAGCTGAAGTGGACATTCACTTCCGCCATCAGGAGGGCAGCAAGCAACTGGGAAAGGTCGCCCGGACCATCCGCTAGCTCGACCACCATGAGGTCGCAGAAACTATGGGGGATGTTGTGCTCGC
>RGUK01000511.1 GCA_010027825.1 bacterium | reverse complement strand
GATAAAGGGGTGGTTTTTGACCAGGTAGAAGAAGTAGGCTGCTGCCATTTCAGCAATGGTAGGATGCAAGTAGTGGCCGCCTATGCTTGTTTGCGCCCCATGCGAGCCGCCAAAGGTTTGTACAAGCTTGTCATGCAGCTCAACGACGTCAGCGGCGTGAAGGAAAATAAACATAAGAGATTAGTTGTCGGCCAGTTTCTTCAGAAGTTTTGCATACTTTTTAATAACCACCTCAGTGGTTTGTTGTATGTCAACGTGCTTGGCAGATTGTTTTTGTTTCTTCATGGTGCGATGTGATTTTGTAGGGACTGTAGTTTGGTCTAAGATGATATCAAAATCGCGCGAAACATCAATCCCAGCCTCGGCTAGTGCGGCACGAGGGATGATGACAGCATAGTCATCGCCGTGGGCGACGAGTTTTGTCTTCATGGGCATACTCCTTAAAAGCTGCGTCCTGTTCCAGCGCAAAGCCTACCGCCTTGAGCAGTTTTTTTTCAACCTTCTGCATAGCGGCAAATTCTTCATCAGTGATGTGATCGTAGTTGAGTAGGTGGGCGATGCCATGTGCCAGCAGTACCGTCAGATGGTCATCAAAATAGCGTCCCCATCTCTTGGGTGCATCAGCCTGCACATACTCAAGCGAAATGATCAGGTCACCCATATTTTTATCCTCAGCTGCTCTGACCACAATCTTTTGCCCTGGCTTGAGGTCGGTGTGGTAGGGAAAGGACAAAATATCGGTCGCCTTGTCCTTGCTCCGGTATGCCTTGTTGTAGCGTCGAATGGTGGTGTTGGTGGTAAGCCGAATGCCCAGATCAAAATCGCCATAGCCGAGCGCTTCAAGCATGGCGTGTGCCTCGCGCTTGAGCTTGCTTTGGTTGATGCGGATGCGACGCTGCGTGTTGTGGATAACAATCATACCCTGCCGATCCATCCCTCAGCACCTTGCTCCAAGCTCGGCACCTGGCAGGTTTCTGTGGCATATGCGATGACCTTAGCCTTGGTGATGCCAGCAAGCAACGCTTCTTGTTTTTTAATGCCAGCAAGCAGCGCGCTGTCAGCACAATGCACGGTGAGGTGTGCAAGCTCAGCCTTAAGCGATATTTGCTTTTCGCTCTTTAATTTGCGCACGCCGGCAACCAGGGTTAGCACAGCATTCATGAGTTGGTTGCTTTGTGCAAAACGCATGCCAAACCGTTTGTTATCAAGACGCGTTAGGTGCAATGAAAGCGTCTGCTCGCTGTTGCGATACAGCGATTGGTAAAGCGTTTCAGTTAGGTGAGGCAAGAAAGGACCAAACACCTGCAGCAGGGCAAAACCTGCTTCGCGCAATACAAAGCGCGTCTCAGCAAGCATGGTTTGTTCGTAGCGGTCTGGGTTGAAGAATTGATCTTTAATTAATTCCAGATAATTGTCGCAGAAGTCTTGCCAGAAAAAGCGTTCAGCTGTTTCCAGCGCAGCATGATATTCGTATTGTTCAAACAGCTCCTGATAGCGCGCGTAGGTGCTTGAAAGGCTGTCGATGAGCCATTGGTTGAGCGGGTCGCTTACGGTAACCGTTGCTTGTTGCGTTAGGTCAACATGCTCGCTAATGAAGCGGAAGGCATTCCATAACTTGGTGACCAGGCGCTGGCCGATTTTCAGTTGGTTTTCGCTGAAAGCGGTATCGGCGCCAAGCTTGCCACAGGCTGACCAGTAGCGGATAACGTC
>RGUK01000510.1 GCA_010027825.1 bacterium | reverse complement strand
CTTTCGCTTCTTGTTTACATTCACATACGCTTGCCATTTGCCCCAGACCTTACTCCAAGACACGCCACGATAGCCTGATGTGTTGCGCCCATGAGTGGCTGAGTTGTAGCAATTCTGTTGCTGTGTGGCTTCACGCAGGTTTTCAATGCGGTTGTTGGTAGGGTTTCCGTCAATGTGGTCAATGGTGTCAGGCAAATAGCCGTGGTGCATCAAAAAAATAATGCGATGCACAAGCTGCGGCTTATTGTTAATCGTCACTTTCAGATAGCCACGGGTATCAGGGTGACCAACATGGTCGCCAACTTGTGTATTTTGAGAAACACGTTTGAGACGGTACAACCGCCCGTCACGATACTCAAACAGTTCTAATGCTTGCGCTTGCGTAATCATGGATGTTCCGCCTTGTATGCGTCAAACTCTGCTTTGAGTTCTTTAATGGCAGCGGTTAAAGTAGCCACTAAGAATGATGTGTCAATGGATTGGTACTTTGGAACTCCTTGCTCATCCACTGCATCTTTTTCTCCATATACTGCACGGGGCAACACTTCTGCAAGTTCATGAGCAATGAAACCTTCGCCGTCTGACTTGTCAGACTTCCATGTGTATGTTACTGGATTTAGCGCCACAACTCTGTCCAATGCTCCAGTCATCGGTTGGACATTTTCCTTCAGTCGGTAATCAGAAGACGTGGCGAGAGAAACGCCAGTAGTTCCACTTTGATTCAACCCACCAATGTAAGTTCCGTTATATAAACATTCAATAAAGGTGTTGCCGTTAACGGCAGATGATGTGTGACCGATTTTGAACACACCACCAATTGATGGAAAGTTTGGCTGCATTGAAAGCCCGGGATTTGGAGCAGAAGCAGATGTTGCACCAAAATACCAATAACCGCTACCATCACAAAATGCCCTCGGATTTCCATCACCATCGCTGATAACAATATTATTATTCGTCGTGCGGATGTCGAGGCCAAATTGGTTGCCGTCGTATAAGCCAAGAATGGTGTTTTTGCGTCCAGTTGTCACAGTAGAACCAGACAACGCCCCAACAAAAGTATTGTTTGCATAAACGTCTGATACGAAGTTGGACGCAATACCGGATTGAAAGCCAATAAAGGTGTTATAGCCTCCAGTAATATTCGTATACCCAGCCTGATAACCAACAGCCGTGTTGTTGGAGGCGGTGGTGTTAGATCGCAGTGCCGATGTACCAATTGCAACATTATATGACCCGCTCGTGTTGCTACCCATAGCATTATTCTCGCCAAGAATGTTAGTGCCAATACCTACGATACGAGTTCCTGTGGAGTTCGTGTAAAGAGTTCCACCGCCAATAGCAACAATATAACTAGCGGTTGTTTGCCATGCAGCATCACCACCAAGCGCAACAATAGATGTAGCCGTTTGCGCTGAATATGCAGCTTTTGATCCAACAGCAAGAATTCCAGAACCTGTCGTATTTGAATAAGCCGCCTGATACCCAACAGCGGTGTTGTTGGAGGCGGTGGTGTTGGATTGCAGTGCGCCGTCACCAAATGCAGTGTTATAATTTCCAGTAGTTGAATATCCGGCCTGATTACCAATAAAAGTATTTTGAGTTCCAGTCAAATTACTGTAACCCGCTTGATATCCAACAGCCGTGTTGTTGGAGGCGGTGGTGTTAGATCGCAGTGCCGATGTACCAATTGCAACATTATATGACCCGCTCGTGTTGCTACCCATAGCATTA